>JALZEV010000146.1 GCA_030861865.1 Thermoproteota archaeon
GCAGCGTTATACAGTATCGCCCAGTATGGGTGATGCTCTGCAGTTGTGTATGCTAGTTCCATCACCTCTCCTAAACCGGAAGATGCCCGATTGATATAGTGAGAACCTTCCCCATAGATTCTGATAACACTGCAGTCTCTATCAACACTTACTTTGAAATAGATATTTTGCTTCTGAAGTCCTTCGAGAACACCTTTGAGCCCATCTAAAACCTTGTCTATACTTGACATCAGATAGTAGTAGTATCGTCAAGCGTACAATTTAATTCAGTCATTGAAGAGCCTCCTGTGCTCTGCCATCATGCATCTGTTGTAGACTGCAGAAATATCCTTTTCTTTGGCCATTTTCTCTGCTTCCTTGCTGTAGATACCCTCCTGCATCCAGATCACCTTGATGCCCTCTTTCTTTATAATATCTTCAACCGCAGAGGGCACATCTTCTGAACGTCTGAAAATATCGACGATGTCTATTTTATCTGGTATGCTACTGACAGTAGGATATGACTTGCACCCCAAGATTTCTGTCGCAGTAGGGTTAACAGGAATAACATTGTACCCGTGATCGATGAGGTACTTTGGCACATAATGGGCTGGTTTGTCCTCATTTTTTGACATTCCTACCACTGCGATGTTTTTCAACGTATAGAATTTCTTTATTTCATCATCCGAGTGAGAGTCTTTTTCCATGTTATAAATTTCATCTGCACATTATTTAAACAGACTAGGAGCCGATCATGCCGGGTAACTTCCAGGGAGTTCGATAGGGCTGTACTATCTGAATGCTTGGCTCGGCAGTGACTGTCACCTGATCGAGCTGTACATCTTCAGGGGGCGAAAGCGTTAACGTCTCGCCTGGCTGCAGAACGTCTATTGGAGGCTCCCTATCGCTGCCGTAATCGACAAGCACGTTTGTAAGAGGCAGCCTACCAGTATTCTTTATGACTACCCGCGCATTTGTAAATAGTGACTGCTCGTCCTTGAGCGCATCTACGCTCAGATCGTAATCTTTTGTTGGGAGGGCAGAAGCAAACATTGCTACTAGAGCAACTGCAATTATAGCAGCCGCTATTATCACAATAAATGCGATGCGCATTATAAAAGATTGAGTCTGAAAATATTTAAGCTATTATTCACCTTTCATCTGTACCCTTGATTTAAACACTGGGCGTATTCCAAGCGACGCATAGTTACCCGTAGAGCAGGTAAAGCAGAGCTCTTCTTCCGGCATCCCTATTGCCTTTGCGAGATTGGCAGTGTCATTATATCCAACATAGTCTGCCCCTATTACCTGTGCAACACGTGACCCTATCCTGTTGCTTGAATCTTCGGTAGTGCCATGCTGGTACGCTATTAATTCATCCTGCGATGGAAAGTCGATGCCGGCATAGCATGGATAACGTATAGGGGGATATGTAACTACAAGACTCACCCTTTTTGCCCCTGCCATCCTAAGTGTTCTGATTATCTCAGCAGAGCTTGTGCCTCTTACAATGCTGTCGTCTACGATAACAACATGCCTGTATTCAACCACCTCCGGGATGGGGATTATACCCTTATTTATCTCGAGTCTGTTGTTTTGATATGGCTCAATGAAGCTGCGCATAGAGCCTTTCTTGCTGTACCTGTCCTTTAGCAATCCTTCTTCAAATGGAAGACCAAGCTCCTGTGCGTACCCCAGAGCTGCTGGTCTTGCAGAGTCAGGGACTGGGACTACAACATCTGCATTTGTTAAAGGAAATTTCTTTGCAAGGAACTGTCCTATCCTCTTCCTTGCGGCATAAATGTTAATTCCTTCCATTATGCTGGATGGATGCGCAAAATATGTATATTCAAATGCACAGTGAGCATGCGGCCGTTCATTGGCAAAATGTTGGGAAGTCAAACCGCCCTTGCTTATCTTCAATAGCTCGCCCGGCCCTACATCTCGTGTTAGCTGCGCTCCGACTGCTGCAAGCGCACATGACTCTGAAGCAACAATGTAGGTATTGGTTTCTCTATGATATCCAAGGACTAGTGGACGGAAACCACGTGCATCTCGTGCTGCATACACAGAACCTTCATCTGTCAGAAATGTAAAGCAGAAGGAGCCGACCATCTCTCCTTTCAAAATGTGCATAGCCTCGGCCATGTCCTCCTTGTCAGCTAAGTGCATGACAAGGCGCTGGGCTGCGACAAGAGTGTCGCTCATTGTTTGTGGAGTAAAGGTGCAACCGCCAACCATGCCTGACAGCTCTTCTACATTAGCAATTGTGCCGTTGTGTGCAATACAGAGATCTTTCACTCTGAGAGGCTGGGCATTTTCAATTGTGCTCTTACCAAGGGTGGAATAGCGGACGTGTCCGATGGCCGTATGGGACTTGTATTTTTTAATTACCATTGGAAACTCTGAGGCTGCGGAAGAGACTAGTCCAAGCCTTCTGAATGGCGGCTTGCCGGGAACTGCAATACCCCATGCTTCCTGTCCACGGTGCTGTAGAGCTCGTAACGAGTCTATGACAAAAGGTATGACATTATACCCATCAAGAGAAAAGATCCCAATTACTCCACAGTTTTCATGGACCAACGCCCCCACCCTAAGATATAGTAGATTGAGCATTAAGCTATTAAAAACATATATGTTTTCTTCATGACTGCAATAATCTTTTTTCAAGAGAGTAAAAATTTGACTTCAACTGCTTCAAAGACAGTCTGACCGGGTCCCGCTTGCCTTTGATAAACTCAATGTTAGTAGGTATAGTTTTGCCAATCTCCGCAAACCTCACGCCTTTAGTTGACAGTACTTTGTAGACAGTCTCTGGATCCTTTGTGGCAATGATATAGCGGGACTGTGTCTCTGAGAATAGCAGCTCGTCTATATGTTTGCAGGAGTTTGGAATAGAGTCAAGCTGAACTTTGAACCCAATCGAGCCAGCTATCGCCATTTCAGCAAGTGCGACTGCAATGCCACCCTTTGAGCAATCATGGACGCACCTTGCAAGATCAGTTTTTATGAGATTCAGAACGGCAATCATATTCTGCCTATCCACTTTCAAATCAACCTGTGGAACGGTCCCACCTGTTATCTTATGAAAATATTCATAGTATTCTGAACCGCCCATTTCTGGCTTGGTATCTCCAATGATAAAGATTGACTCGTCCGCTGAGAATGCCATTTGCCGGAGAAACGATTCACTTTCGACTAGCCCAAACGTACCTATGACAGGCGACGGCTTGATTGGACCTTTTGCAGTTTCGTTGTAAAAGCTTACCTTGCCACCGACCACGGGAATCTCCATGAAGGTGCAATAATGTACTATGGCATTTACCGTCTGAACAAACGTCCAGTAGATGTCTGGGTCTTCTGGACTTGCGAACTGCAAGTGGTCTACTACTCCAATAGGTGCAGCGCCTGTACATACAATATTTCTAAATCCTTCTGATAGACATCCAAGCGTTCCTTGGTAGGGGTCAAGGTAACAGTGCTTGGAGTTACCGTCAAGCTTAACTGTAACAAACTTGCCATTGTCAAGCCTCATTACTGCTGCGTCGCCTATCCCCGGCTTGATCACTGTTCTTATTCCCACTTCGTGGTCATATTGTTGGTAGACCCATTGCTTACTTGCTATCGTAGGGTTTGCCAAGAGCGTAAGCAAGACCTTCGCAAGGTTTGAGGGCTGAATCGGTAGCTTAACTCTTTTCAGCTTCTCTATGTAGGTAGGCCGCTTCGCAGCCCTATCTGCAAGCGGTGCGTGGGCAACCAAATGCGAAGGCATATGCATAACAACCTTACCTGAATGCCTGACTACTAGGTCTTGATGTTCTTGGACTGTGCCAATGATAGAATATTTGATTCCATACTTACTAAGAATCAACTGCAGCATTGACAGTCTTGTTTTGTCAGTAATGTAGAGCATGCGCTCCTGTGACTCAGATATCATAAGCTCATTTGGCATCATATGACTTTCTCTTGTATGGATCTTTGTCAGCTCTATGTCAAAGCCCTTACCAAGGTTGTCTGATGTCTCCGACAGACAGCAGGAGAGTCCGCCACCTCCCAAGTCTTTGATGCACTTGAGACAGCCATGTTTGACTGCCTCTATAGTTGCCTCCAACAACAATTTTTCGAGGAACGGATCTGGAATCTGTACAGCTGACCTGTTCTCCTCTTCAAGTGTCTTTGAGGCAAAGGAGGCACCCCGTATGCCGTCCCGACCCGTTGGGCCACCTGCAAGTATTATTATGTCGTCTGCTTGGGCCTCGTTGATGATAATGTGGTCTTTTCTACCAAAGCCTATCGCTGCAACATCGACTAAACAATAATCCTGAAATGAGGGGTCAAACTCAATTTCACCCCCAACTGTTGGAATTCCTATGCAGTTTCCATAATCTGCAATGCCCTTTACTACATTTTTAAAGAGCCACTTTGATT
>JALZEV010000152.1 GCA_030861865.1 Thermoproteota archaeon
TAAACCTTTGTCTAATTTTATAAGCTTGGCCGCTTCGTCAAGCTGTTTGAGGGCAACTTCAAAGGGGTTTATTGCCTGTGTAGAGCCTTTTGCAGTCTCTAGCATGCATTGTTCTGGAAAAGTTCATGTTATAAGTTTTGTGTATAAATTGTAGAGGGTATCCTGTAGGTCAGCTTGTCATTCTCTTTGATATAAGGATACGGAGCTCCTCATCTGTAAAGTGAGCATGGTCCTCTATGCCTAGTGAGGTGGCGATTGACTCTAGCTTTTTCCTCTCTGTGGCTACCGGACCCCTTACCTTGGGAAACTTGTTATCTCCTCTTGCTTTCTCTGCTGCTTGTTCCATTTCATGACGGAACATCTCCTTTGCCTTTTCGTATTCTCCTACAGCCTTGCCCACTGTGCGTGAAAACTGAGGTATTTTTTTGGCACCAAAGAGTAAAATAAGTCCAAAAAGTATGATTATGATCCACTCTGATCCAGCTATGTTCATTATCAGAGCGGAAGATATGCCCATCTTAAATGGTATTTTTAGGATTCTAATTAGAATTAAAGATTTCGACAACTGAAGTGCTTCTCTTATTTGGTGAGGTCCTCAACATCTGTGTCTCTTGCTTGCTATTAGAAAATGCTAAAGATCAAAGCAGAGGTAATACCGCGGGGCAATAAGATGGAGATATATCTCCGTCTTATTCCAGAGAAGGAGCTAGGAAAGCTTTCTCACAATTTAAGTATAACATATGATAATCTCCCAATTTCTAAAAAATTATCGCATAATAGTAGATAAATGACATACAGGTTCATAGCACAAGCTTACATTGCAATATCAAAACTTAGAAGGCTCTATCTTCCTTGCCTTTTATTCTAGATAGAAAGAATGGCTCGTCAAGCTTCATGGCATTGCTTAGAACCACGGACACTAATGCTCCAAACACGAAGCCAGCAATAATGTCTGTTGGGTAATGCTGCATTACATAGATGCGCGTAATGCCAATAATGACTGGAAAGGCCCAGATCGCATAGCCTATTTTCTTGGATCTGTTATAGATAGCATACCCTGCAATAAAGGCTAGGGCAGTGGCACGGGCGGCGTGACCGGAGGGATATGAAAATCCAGCAGCAATAGGCGCAAGACTATCACTTTCAAGGCTAAAGTTTTCAGGCAGTTGTGAAGCTGGTTCAAATCCATAGGGCGGAATCTCTCTTCCAATCAGAGGCTTTATGTACATGACCAGGACTACAATAACGACCAGTGCAATAAGAAATATCATACCGACTTTCCTCGTACGCCGAATTATCGTTAGTACGATGCCAAGAATGAACAGTGTTGTTACATCACCTAGCGAAGTAATAACTACCATTGCCATGTCAATACTGGGGTTGCTGCCATGTACTGACTCGAAGTAGCGACTAGCCGCGTCATCTGCTTCAAGTGTTATGCCAGAAGCGACTACTGCACTAAAAACAACGAATGTAGCCAAAAGTATTACAAAATACGTAGATCGTGTCCTTATCATCCAGGGTGGCCTAACAGCTTCACTTAGTGACAACCAAAATGGAGAAGCTGCATGTTGGCGTTTAATTGTTTTGCCTGCAGCTTATCTCTTCGCAGAGTAAAAGTATATTCTATATCAGAGGATATTTGCTTTCTATCTTGTGGAATTCTGAGATATCATCGGCTTCTAGTCTGTTGAAGCAAGCAAGTTCTGTCGCTTGCAAGGAAAAAATACACATAAAGATACTACCAAATATTCAATGTTTGAGCCTCTTTTATTAGAATTGGATCGAGGTAAGGTCTGTCAGGTGCTCCAAGTGGCGCTTGGCTTCGCTCTGTGTAGATATCTTGCGAAGTTCGTTCTTTGCCTTTAAGGCATATGAGTGATATAGCTTGTCCATTTGGTCGACCAAATCCTTTGGTGTGCCGTTTTTCCTGACGAGCGTGTTAAAGAGCCGATTTTCGTTACTCCAGTCAATGAGGTCGTCATGTATCTGGTAGGCTATCCCCAGCAGGTTGCCAAAAGATGTCATAGTATGGATCTGATCTTCGTCTCCGCCTCCAGTTATTGCACCAATCTTAGCTGATGCTTCAAAAAGCGAAGCCGTCTTAAATTCAAGCACCTTAATATAGTCGTCTTCTGTGATATCTATTTCCTTACCAAGCTTTATTTCCATCATCTCCCCTTCAGTCATTTTGGTTGCTGCATTTGATAGCTCGTTGATGATGCGGGGATCTTTTAATTTTGAGCTGATATTTAGTATGACGCCAAGAACAAAATCTGCAGTAAGAATGCTGCTATTGTAGCCGTATTTTATGTGGAATGAGGGCTTTCCGCGCCGCTGATTTTCCTCATCGATAATGTCATCATGGATTATAGACTCCGTATGTAGAAGCTCGATTGCAGAAGCAGCCAGGTATGCGTCAGATTCTACCTTTTTAGACTTGATACATTCTGCCGACAGTACAAGGATTAGAGGCCTGATGCGCTTGCCTCCTTCGCAGGCATAGCGTAATGGAGCGTGGAACTCCGACCATGAATATAGGTCAACCTCGCGCTTTAAAGCCTCCTCGATTTTGGCCAAATAGACAGCAAATAGCTCAGTTAAAGGGTTAGCTTCGATGTTTCTCCGACTGCTCAAGAACTGGCTCTATCCCTAAGACTATTTTCAAACTGGTCACCATATTAATTTACTGCTCTTTAAAGTAGAGATGTAGAGAAAAGATGCTCCCTACTCTTTTGAACTTGGATCCCATTGGAAAGGCGTTATGTCATAGTGAAGATGTGATGATATAGCTGTCAGTAGAGCAGCAGCATGTGCAGTTATCTTAAAAATTTATCTCTATTATATACTATTAATACTATTTTACATGATGTAGCCAAGATAGAGTCCTTTTCAGTACGATTTGAATACTTGAATCGCTTCTACGTCTGATGTGTCGTGTGTAGAATTTCTAATAATGCCTATGTTGCTTATACGATGAGATGACAAAAAAGGCAGATAAACTATAGGGGAAGGCAAGAATAAGAGTGGAGATGGCAGTTAAGATCGCTGACAGTAGTATTTCTGATTAATAGGAGTATAGATGGCAAATAAGTGATGGATACCTGCTGGCGGATACCTGTAGTATAAGGCCAGCTGTTCAGTACAAACTACGGCTAACAGGGACGATATTTGAGTTTGATGCAAAGACAATAATACCAATTGCTTCCTTTTTTAGATATTTCAAGAATCAAGCATAGTGACAAGCAAAAATATCTGAGTTGCCCATAGTATATTAAAGCATGGCACAAGTATCCATAGGTTGCTCCGGCTGGAATTATGGCGATCCCGTTGAAAAAGGGGGGTGGGTAGGCTCTTTCTATCCAGATGCTCAGACTAAGCGTTTGCGTTATTATTCTGAATTTTTCCCTTCAGCTGAGCTGGATGCTACATTTTATCAGAAGTTCTACTCAAAGATGACTAGTGGCACGTTCTATGGCATGGTAAAAGCTACGCCTCAGGGATTTCAATTCTCTGTCAAGGCGCCTGAGACTGTGACACATACTAAGCTTATGGATGTCAAAAAAGGTGCACTAGAAGCATTCCAAGAGTTCCTCGAAAAGATCTCTCCACTAAAGGATGCGAACAAACTTGGCGCAATACTGCTGCAACTACCCCCAAGCTTCTCAGTTAATGAGTTTAAGCAAGTCGAAGGGTTCCTCAACAGAATGCCATCAGGATACGATTATGCACTGGAATTCCGCCATGGGTCATGGCAGACCGAGGGACCTTGGGAAATGTTAAGGCACTATAATGTTGCGGCTGTAATGACCGATTCGCCTGAGCCAAAACTGCGGTATCTATCAGACGTCATATTGACTGCAGACCATTCGTTTATCAGATTTCATGGCAGGAACAAGGGTTATTGGTATAACTATCTTTATGAAGACGAAGAACTGAAGCCTTGGACTGAAAAGGTCAACAGGATAACAAAAGACCCTGAATCAAAGAGATTGCGAATTTACTTCAACAACCACTACGGTGGTAAGGCTGTTGTCAATGCCATCCAGTTCAAAGAGATGGTTGAAGGAAAGGAATCCTCAAAAAAGGAAAAGGATGCAAAGCAGAAAATATTGGATGCTTTAGCCAAAGCAACTGCTCAAAAAAAACTCTCTGAGTAGAGTAAAAGTGTATCTAGTATAAACATATATCATATCTCACTGTGGCTTCCATTTCCTTCTTTGTAGCCTATTATAACCTCTATGGTGTTATTGTTCTTATTGTTCTTATTGTGACGTCTGTTCGTGATCAATTTTTGACCATAGCTGCACAAAGTTAGAAGGAAGATTCGCTCTCATCCATGCAACCATTTTCTCTTCCTCCTGTAGATTTTGCCTCAATGGCATTATTGCTTCACCAATGTTTATTCTGGTCGCTAGCTGAATAGCCATATTATAGCCTATGACCTCTGCATATTCTATCAGAGCATCAGTTTCTATAGCCCTCAGCTCTTGCTCTTCTGGCGTAGTGGCTGAGGCCCTAAAAGCATCTTTCAATACCTTGGGCAGGGAATAGCCGGACAAAATCGCATGCTCGTTTGTAGGCTGACTGCCAAGCATGTGAATAAGCATGATCAGCCGCCTTTTTTGCTCCTTTGTTTCTTCTAAATGCTGGACAAGCTGCTCTCTGACCTCCGCCAACTGGGACTGCTGGATCCTTGCATGAAGTCGTTCAATTGTAGCATTTTCTATTGAAAGCATGATATTGAGATACAGGACAAACTTCTTCTTTTTTCCAAATTGATGGGTCATTTCTGACATAGATGATGATGATGATGACGACAAATGTTGATGCATCTCTTCCTCCTCCTCCTCATTTACTTCCCGTATCGTTCTAGCTCTTTCTTCAACTATCATTGGAGTTATTTTTGGTGTTACTTCTTGTTCTTCTTTTGCTGCTGTTGTTGTTGGTGAGTATGATTCTGATGCAGTTGTTGTTGTCGTCGTCCTCCTATTTGTTATTGATTCATTGTTAATGTATTCTGACTTCATACTATTTGTTGCCTGCTGTGTATCTGTAAGAGCTTCTACATTTCTGGTTTCCAGGTTTGAACCTATCGTCATATCGCTCATGACATTATACTTTGAGGAGTCAAAAACTTCCTTTGGATGGGTGGGGGCAGCATCAGCTATTGCAGAGTTGTTGTTATCTATGCTGTCTCGTTCTGCAATGCCTTTTGCTGGTTTGCGGCGACGAGTCCCTTCTCTTTTTTGTTTATTTGTCATTTTAGCTAATTGTTGAATCCATAATATG
>JALZEV010000018.1 GCA_030861865.1 Thermoproteota archaeon
TGGGTAGTGCCTAGCTATATTTACTGTATATATGTCATTCAAAGTTTAACTTTTGCTACTCTTTGAATCTTTTCAAGGAATGCATGTTGGTAGTTCTGATAGGCATTCTTGTCTTCCAGACATCTATTGCAGATAGAGGCTTGTGATATTGTCTGTTTACCATGGTCGTCCTCCTCAAACTCAGAGTTGTCGGCTGCGACAGGCATGCCGCAGATAAAGCAATAAATATTTACTGCTGCCGTCTTATACTGCCTGTTCTTATCTTGGCCTCTTTTTTCAGTTATTGCTTGGGGAGGAAGTGCCTTGCATTTGCTATGCTTGATAGCCTTGCTACTCTTTGACCAAAGGGCATATTCGCCTGCAAATATTTCCTTGCCGCATGCAGAGCACCTGCCTTTGTATTTCACCAGAAGCCTTGTCCAATCGTTCATTTTCTTTTTGCCTTCTCGATCTCTTTTGCTATAGATTCGCCAATTGACTCCTCCTGAAAATTATTTAGTGCAAACTCTACTGGATCTATTTCTCCATCGATCATAGCCCTGATAAAATATGGCAGGACAAATAATCCTGCAGAGCTTCTTGACATATGAAGAACCAGAGCAAGTTCGTCCAAGATCTTCCTTGTAGACTGCGAGCGGGCAAATATCGGTCCCATCACAGGCCAGGGCATCGAGTACTGGTGGTATTTGATACCCTTATGGCGGGATTTTTCGTACATCCCTGTTGCTATTAGGCTGTTTACATATTTTAGAAGGTGCCACTGCCTTGATGCGTTAGCCCTTCCAACGATCATATCTGCTCTTGAAAGTACATTCAGTAACAGAGCAAGATCGTAGTGTTCTATTTGTGAGGAAACTATGCTCGAAAATAAGGCTGATAGCATATCTTTCCGCCTTTCCTCTGGAGAGATCAATCGATATCTTGGGTCAGGATATGACCCGTCCGCCCTTATTATGAATTGCATCGCCTCATTCAGGCTGTCAGCATTAAAGTAACCATTGATTGCATCTGCAATGTCTACATCTACGATGTCTTTGTTTGAAACAGTAGAATAGCCGGCAGCACGTGACTGTGCACTGTTGAGCAACGATCGGATATCACCTCTACTGTTGTCTATGATCGATGTCTTGTCGCCTGATCCAAGTTTTACTCCTTCGGTCTGCAGCACATGATCTAAAAGCATTAGCAATAGTCGTAGGGGCACCGGATTAAATTCTACTATTTTGCAAGCCTTGGCAAGCTTCATTATCTTAAGTGATTTTTTGTTTGCAGCCATTATCACCGGCACGGTTGGCTCTTTTATTAGATTGGTAAGAGTGTCAAGACCTCCCGTGTCCTCCCTGCCCGAAATGCCATCTACCTCATCCAAGAACAGTATTATCTTTTTCCCAATCAGGTTGGCGGTATTTTGAAAAACTGGTGTTATTCTTGCCTGCAGCGCTTCCTTGTTGCGTATATCGCTTGCATTCATTTCTACCATATCATAATCAAATTGCCTTGCGAGTGTGTGTACTAGGGTGGTCTTGCCCGTGCCCGGTGGGCCCAATAATAGAAGTGGCCTGCTGCCACTCACCCAGCCTGCTAACCACTTTATTACAACAAGGCGGGCGTCCTCGTTACCCACCATTTCTTGTACTGTCTTTGGCCTGTGTTTTTCAGACCACATCATTATTATCATCATCATCTTCTTGTAATAGCTCTTCTATCTTTTTGTAGAATTCACCAAAAGGCGCATGGCGTACAAACTCGCTATACCAGTACTGATTGTAGTGACGGACAGTTAAGAAAAGAAATTCTAAAAAAGGCTTTATCTGGAAGTTCTCAGGCAGCATGTCAAGCGCAATTTTTGCTTCATCCAGATAGAGATCACTCTTAGCCATTGTAAGTTCAAAGCCGCGCTGGACATTACTCATGTTGACAGCAAAGTAGAGGGGCCATGACGGAATCTTGACTTCGTTGTTCCTTATGGCGTCTTCGATTTCATTACCACAGCCGACACACTCGCCAGCCTTGGCCATACCAAGTTGGAAAATATCAGAAAGTGGGCGGCGATTAAGCGCCATGTTCCTGCCAGCGGTACCCATTACTGCTCGGTATTTCTTATAGCATTCAGTCATGTTTTCATCATTAATTGATGCCGGTTTCATCTTTAGCTTGACATCTATATGCTGGCCGATTCTGGCATTGCGAAAACCCTCTTCAAATGCCTTCAGAACTGTATCGCCTCCCTGTGCAATATTGGTGCGAGCTATTGCAAGTATGTATGGATTCATGAATTTGTAATCGTCAAGATACTCCAGATCTTCGTCCTTGTCGACTATTCTATCCATAGGCTCTGAAAGATCAATTGCGATTATGTGGCCATCGATAACAGCTTTCCTCTTTTCTTCAGAAACATTATTATCACCAAAATATTTAGATGCGCCGTCGTAAAGTGCATTGAAAACCGGAAATGTCATCTTGACAAAATTAGAATCTAATATGCGTCTGACTCTGTCTGCAAGAATGTCAGGGTTGGATAATCTCATTTTGATGTCTGGCACGATACTGTGTGAGAGGAAAAGCTCTTCTGAATTGGCCTCTTCGGCAAATTTGCGTATTGTACCGGAGGGATTACTGTCGGCAGTTACTGCTTTGTGCAAGGATAAGGTGAATCTCTTCACGAAGCTAGGAAATTCCTGATCTGTCTTTTCCTTGTAGTGATTGAACTGCTTGTAGCCTTTACTTTGTAGCATCCTTTCCTTAATTATCTCCTTGCCAGCGTGTGTCCTCAGCAGAGCATCTTTTGAAAAAATCAATTCATCCTTGCCACTCATTTCTCTGGCTTTTGCCACCTATTGTTATTTAATCATTCATAATCTAATGTCTGAGCATAGGACTAGTATTTGCATATATCTATCTTGTTACAATTCCATAGATTGATTGTCCATCAATTAGACTTAGGATTTCCCGCTGTGCTGGATCTGTTATCCTTGTTTCATCAATATCAATACCCTCTATGTAAAGAACTTGACCCCCAATTGATATTGTAAGTGGAACATTATCTACTATAGGTGTGGTGCTATTGAGGTAGATGCGAGTCATTATATTAGAGCTAACAGGTGGAACGGATCCACCTGCGCTGGTAGTAGAACTCCCGTTTCCACTCTCCGTCAGTTGAAATCTATGAGGTGTAGTCTCTTCAATGGTAATATTGTGAAATACGATTCCATTGATTGCTGTTCCGTCGATTGCTGCTAAATCCATTTCTGCTACAAACCGTTCAACAAGGCTTTCATTTGCAAATACTCTAAATCGCCCGGTCACAATATGACTACTACTATTCTCAGTAGGAATATCTCCGCCCTGTGCAGGCAAACTGCTGCCTATAAACCCGCGTAGTAGAAACGTCGATGCGGTTGGTGGAGGTTCTTGTCCAAAGGCTTCTTGTATAATGATTGTTCCCCCTCCAAATCCAAGGCTAGCTGGCAATAATAAAAGAACACTCAAGCTCATGGCAGCAGCAATTGCTGCCTTGCGCTTATCTCCTAAAAAAGCAAAATGCTCTGGCATTTTATTATGGCATTTGTAGAATTGCTTATTTTGATTTATACTTTACTGGTAGCGCGAGCTGTTGCATGCATCTATAAGTTAATAGACGAAGAAGTATATGCAAACTATACAATATTGAAATAAAATATCTCTTCACTAATTATAGGAGCAATACTAGGATCTTCTGTAGTTTATAATGTAAATTATTATATCAAAGCAAGATGGAATTTATCGCTGACCAAAGCAAAACACTTTGCGGCGGTTGAAATGTACTCTAAGTATGAATTCTTCCTCTTTGATGTCAAAAGATTTGATAATCTAATTTCTCTTAAGCAATGATGCTGCGGTGTCAAGGTCCGTAAGCAACCTACAGGATTCAGGGGCGTCTTTACGAGGCTTATATCATAGCTAGCACCTCAAGGGATGTACCCTAGTGGGATGCACTGCTTGCCACAACTAACCTAAAGGAACTTGCATCTATTTTTGTTGTATATACTCTCACCTTGAGAAGCAAAGAATAGTAATCAGGAATGTTTGTTTACCTATAGTATATTTCATAATTGGATAACTGGGACAGATTAAACAATCAGCAGAGCCATATTAGGAAGAAAATGAGCTAATGTGATTTTAACCTCAATTCCTTTGCTCTGCGCTGCTCGTAGGTCTATTTCGGCGATGGCAGCTGATACTGTCCTTAAGTTCAGGAGGTAGTAGGTGTATAGTATTATTCTTCCTTTTTCTCATGCTTGTTGCTTTCTTCCTCGTCCTCATCTTCGTCCTCTTGTTCCGCTTCAGCTTCCACTATAATAAAACCAAGTTCCTTTGCCTTGTTTACAAGTTCTGACATCTTTTGGACTACAGTAGATCCATCTTCTTCGTTTATTGTTAACTCCAACTCAACTTTAAATGCCATGTTGTAATATCGCTATTTCATAAACAAGCATTTACTTAAATGCATTATTATTACATGCTCTGTTGTTGATATCATATTCGAAAATATATATCTCCACAATCATGAAGACTGCGGCTAC
>JALZEV010000037.1 GCA_030861865.1 Thermoproteota archaeon
CAGCAGGGCAAGATGATCTCAAATGAGATCGCCCAAGTGAGAAAGACAACCAAGATGATCTCCCAGCTCAAGATCGCGCTGGAACAGATACAGCTCAGGTTGGAATCCACTATCGATCTTGGAGATGTTATGGTGGCAATCGGTCCTGCGATGGGCGCACTGACAAAAGTAAGGACAGGAATTGGAGGAGTAATGCCGGAAGTAGACCGAGAACTTGGAGAAATTAATGGCGTATTCAGCGACATCATGATGAGCGCAGGATCTCTGGGTCATAGCTCATTTGCCTTCGATGCAAGCGGTGAAGAAGTGGACAGAATACTTGCAGAGGCAGGCGCAGTAGCAGAGCAAAGGATGAATGACAGCTTCCCAGATGTCCCAATTGGATCATACTCAAGCAGCAGCAGCAGCATCCGGACATCAGCAGGCGAGCATCCACAATAAGAAATCATCTCTATATCCCTTTTTTCTTTTTTCTTTAAATATTCCGCTTTGAATGAGTCAAATATTTATTTCTTGTAATTGCGAATTTTGCTAACAGAATGACTTCAACTGCCTGGGCTATGTTGTGCTTATAATCTGAAATTCAGAAAACTATATCATCCTGCATTTTATCACATACGCATTGGACATTGTGTCGTTAAACAAGGTATCGGTTAGGATTTTATCATATGACAATAGGATACACATATTGTCGGCAGTCTCATGATGCCGACGCCGGCTGCACTGCAGCAGCGCCGGGGACTTCAATATGGATCAATATCTGGTGTTCCTCTTCCGCCTTAACTATGTAGCCTGGTATGTTCACCTTGCGGTTGCCTATAGAGACATGGCCATGGTTCACTATCTGCCTTGCCTGATAGGGTGAAGTGGTGCCGATTTTTTTCATGACTATTGTCTGAAGGCGCCGCTCTAGCAGGTCTTCGATTTTTAGGTTCAATATGTCATCAAGTGTCGCACCCTCTCTTGCTAGACCAAGCCTGTTCAAAAAGTTCAGCAGTCTCTTTTCCTTTTCTGCCCTCAGTTCAGCTGAGAGTGCCAAAAGAGCTCGGGCTTGGTTCCTGATCCTTGCGACCTCCGTCTCGGCCTTCCAAAGCTCGCGCTTGTTCCTAAGGCCATAAGAGCCCATGACATAAAGCTCGGCGTTCAGCTGGTCTGTGGTCCAGATCATTCTGGGCCTGTGGAAGGTTTTCTTTGCCCTACGAGGATCTCCCATTTAGCACCACTATCATCTATTTCTTGGCTGGCTCCTTTGAGGGTGGGGCTGGACTGGTGGTACCACCACTGGCAGCAGGAGCTGCAGGAGCTGCAGGAGCTGCAGGAGCTGATCCTGGTGCCGCCGGTGCCGCTCCAGGCATCACCTTAACTTTCTTAACTCCCACTGCTCCACCCCTTCTGCCCGTGGTTCTGGTACACTGGCCCCTTACTCTTAGTCCAAACATGTGCCTATATCCACGCCAACTCATTACGAGCTTTTCGCGCTCAATATCATTTGAAGCAGCAAAATCAAGATCAGAAGTTATCACGTGGTTATTTGAGCCGTCATCTATGTTCTTCTTCCGGTTGAGGTACCATTGTGGGATCCCTGCCCTCGCAGGGTTGGAGATTGCCTGTTCGATCTCGCGGATATCGTTTTCAGTCAAAAAACCAACACGCATGTTGGGGTTGATGTTGAGCGACTGAATCAACACTTGAGCAAAATTATAGCCTACACCTTTAATTTTACTAAGGGCAACAATCAATTTCTTGCCACCCTCAATGTCCTTTCCGGCGATTCTGAGGATATGTTTATACTCGGATGCAGACAAACTAAAATCACAAAACAATATTCCGCAATAAAAACCATGCTGGATGCAACAGCCCAAATAACTTTCTAATATTTACAATGTTGCCATTTGCACGAGCCTTAGATCTTCAATATAAACTCACAAGCATTTTTGGTCAAAAATTTTATTATTGGAAGGCTTTGATTTAGCAAAGCATTATATACACACTAATAATATGAGCCCATTGAGACTAAACAATTTTATTGACAGGATGCAATATGACGTTAAAAAATTGCTGGATGATAAGCCGTCTAAATGGTAAAAGAGCAAGCATAGAGAAGAATCATAAATACCAGAACTGGCCATCAAAAAACTTCAGTTGAGTTCTAACAATCTTTAAATTTGTGTTGAATAAGAAACCTCCATCTTCGATATGAGCTCCAGAATACAGGAAACAGTTCATCGCTCTTATACTTCAAAACCAAAGTATAGTGAAATAATGTCAGGTGTCCCAGAGGATTACGAGCAAATTAGGACACTCGGAGATCTACTCAATATATGCTATAGATATGTCACTGTTCAAGAGCAAATGCGAAGCAACTTGATTGCCAAGCTGAAAAAAGGGGAACACCCAATCCCGGGCATCATCGGCTACAACGATGACGTTGTTCCTGCCATCAATAGAGCAATCCTGTCGGGCCATGATATGCTACTTGTTGGACAGATAGGGCAAGCTAAGACCAAGGTTGCAGAGGCAATAGCACAGAACCTCCTCTCGCCAATTCCTATAGTAAGGGGTACAATAACAAGCGATATTCCTATATTAATTCCAGAAGATGAATTAATCGCGCTCCTGACCGATACTGAAATCTCTAGAACGAAACCAGAATTCATGGTGTCGCCAGAATGCGAGGCTATCATTCGAGCGAACAAGCTTGAGACCAAGATCGATTGGATAAGCGGCGCAGACAGGTACAAGTACATACTGTCAACACCGGACATTTCAGTCAAGGATCTGGTTGGACAGATTGACGCAATCAAGATAGCCAAAAAGGGAGTCGAGCTTTATAATATCGAGTCATATTCTGCAGGTCAGCTATTGCAGGCAAGGCATGGCATATTGTGCATTGACGAATTGCCGGTACTCGATCCACGCAAGCAGGTGTCCCTGCTCAGTGTTCTTCAAGAGGGCAAGTTTACTACAGGAGCGTATCCGATCGTGTTCAAACCTGATGTCAGAATAATTGCAACTGCAAACCCCATCGATTATACACACTCAGGCAAGATAATCGAGCCGTTATTTGATAGGTTGAGAAGCCATATCGACACGCACTATCCCAAGACTGTAGAAGACGAGATGCTTATCATTGTTCAGGAAGCAAAAATTGCAGATGCCAAGAACGTTATGTTGCCTATATTTATGATAAAAACGATAGCTAAGATTACACAGATGACTCGTATGCACCATGATGTAAACCATGATAAGGGAGTCAGCGTTAGAATGTCGGTGCATTCAATGGAGATGCTGGTAGGAGAAGCAGAACGTACACGCTCCATTATGTATGGCATTAAAGTAATTCCGCGCTTTTGTGACATCCACTGCATCCACCAGTCATCTAAATTTGAGCTTGCAGAACTGGAAGACACTCGCCAGAACAGAAAGAATGTCCTTGATTCTATAATAGAAAGTGCGTTGAAGGAAGTGTCACTTGAATATATCCAAAAGCTAGCACCAGAACAATTGACAAAAGTAAAGAATGATTTTGCAAAGAACAAGACATTTCAAGTTTCGCAAACAATAGTTGGTGGTGGCGGCAGCAAGACGGTCGACTCAGACTATGAGTCACAGCTCTCCAAGTTTCCTGCACTCAAGCAGGCAGTGAAGGAAACAATTGCTAGAGTACAAGAAGAGCAAAAACACCTGATCGAGCAAGCACTACAGCTTGGGATAAATACAGACAATATCTTATTGAGCAAGGACTTGAATGGGGAGTTCACGGCATCTATGACTGAGGTGATACTTGAAGGCCTTCGGCACACACAGCCTCCACTCTTGGACAAAAAGGATAACAACATCTATGACCTTGCATAATAATACTTCACTCGGCAGCAAGAAATTCATATATTTTCCACTTGATAAAGACGGTCAGGAGCAAAGGCAGGACAGCCAAGGTCAGCGTGAGCTCCCCCACAATATCCTAGACAAACTGCTCAAGGCAATAGGAAGAGAGGCATTAAAGGAAAAGCCGCCTAGCCTGCAGGAGCTTGAGCAGACCCTTCAGGGTGTGATGTCATCGCTTTCAAAACAGCAGGATCTCAACCAACAGCAGCAGAGGCCGGAATTGCCGGCCGATTCAAGGGACGAAAGCGGAGACGATTTTGGCATGCCCTTCGTTGCATACCTTATGCAAAAGGGCTATCTAAAGGATTCTCCAAAGTGGCTTAGCGCTAAGGGCTTTACTGCAATAGGTGGCAAGATACTTAGTGACGTAATGAAGGCTCTCAAGGCTGGTGAATACGGCACGCATGAATCACAGAACTTTGGATCGGGATCACTTGTGCTGGACACTACTAAAAAGTATGAGCCAGGTGATGATATCAGGTTGCTTAATGTTCCAAAGTCGCTGCTGAACACAATACAGCGCACAGTAAAGGGTGGCGGCAGTCTAAAGCTGCCGCTCCAAATTGATGTGGATGACTTTGAAGAATACGAAACAATTCAGGATGTCCGTGTCGCAGTAGTGTACTGTATTGACCTCAGCTCCACTATGCGGTATTCATCAATGTATGGAGACATGAGCAGAATTGAGGCCGCGAAGCGTGCACTTTGGAGTCTCTATTTACTAAACCGTAATTTCTTTTCCTCAGACTCAGTCTATATTGTGGGATTTGGCGCGCTTGCATCTAAGGTGGAACCAAATGACATACCTTATCTAAAGACCTTTGAGCCTGGCTCTGACTTTTTACACTATACTAACTACCAAGCCGCGTTCAGGCTGGCAAATAAGATATTGCAAAAAGACGGCGCCATTAACAAGCGCATAGTACTTGTGACGGATGGTCATCCCAGCGCATGCTTCATAGATAACAAAAGCGAGCAGGATAAAATAGTGTCACAGAGACCCTATTCCCACTTTTACACACCAGACCGACAGACCCTTGACATTGTCAAGCACGATCATAGTATGAGTCTTGACATTGCATCAGGGGAGCTCGTGTACCTTTGCTACCGTTACAGACAAGTCGACCAGTATATTGGCGAGCGTACTATTATAGAAGCAAAAAAAGTCCACTCAAAAAATATTGAAATTGATACTATAATGATCAGCGAAGAGGATTCTTTGCTTGGGTATGTCAATGAAATGGAAAAGTATGTCAAGGGGCGATCATACTACATCAACCCTGCGGACATTGATAAAGTACTGTTGACAGACTACCTTAACAACAAGAGACAAAAGACGATAAGGGCACATTAATAATAATACTATAGTAAAAAATACATGGAGAAGCTTAATATATTGACGGGAATTTGTTTTGCATAAGCAACTACTATGCTGATTATCTTTGATGTGGAGGGTGTCCTGCTTAACGCTGAGTACCTTCCAGTTTTAGCTCAGGTCATGGGTCCCAGAAAAGAGAAGGAGATCTGGGATATCACTAATGCTGGCATCAGAGGCGAGATCAACTGGGAAGAGGGGCTCAGACGGCGAGTGCAAGCACTGAGGGGGATTAGCTACGAAGGCGCCAAGAAGATAGGCGAAAGCCTGCCAATAATGCCGGGCGCAAAAGAGCTTTGCTCTGCACTCAAGAAGGCGGAATGGAAAATGATTGCAGTATCTGGCGGCTTCACAATAATCACCGACAGGCTGAAAGAGGAGCTTGGAATCGATAGGACATTCTCAAACGAATTAGTATTCAAGGATGGCAAATTGGAGGATGTGATAATGAATGTCACATCAGACAAGGCAGCTGCAATTAGGCCCACAATAAGACAATGGGATATCCGGAAGGAGGATACTGTAGTGGTGGTAGACGGCGCCAATGACTTGAAGCTATTTGCTCTGGCTGGCTACACGGTAGGATTCTGCCCTGTAGACATGGTGAGAGAAAAAGCCGAAGTTTCTATTGATAAGCGCGACCTGAGCCTACTTCTGAACTTGTTAAAAAAAAATTTTGGTGAGGCCGTATTGATAAATGCAGCAAGCAGGAGGCATTAGCAACCAACTCATTTTTTAACTCCTCTCTATTTCAATCACTGCTGCAGTTGATACAGATAACCTCTATTCGAATTTCAGATGACATTAGACTATACAACGATCTTAATGCAGCGATCCT
>JALZEV010000041.1 GCA_030861865.1 Thermoproteota archaeon
GGATATTGGGTAGGAGGCTATATGATGAATCCAGTCACCGTGAGGGCACCAGCACAAAAGGTATGGGACGAGCTTGGAGTGCCATACAGGAAAATAAATGAAGGATTATACGCCACATGGGGTCCACATGCATGCAGCAAGCTGATAGGTGCAGCCTGCGATGCAGGAGTACGCTTTTTGCAACTGACCAAATTTGATGACCTCGTGCTCAAGAACAAGCGAGTAGGTGGCGTGGTAGTCAATTGGATGCCGGTCTCGGCTCTGCCAAGAAATATCACATGTGTTGACCCAGTCGCGCTTGAAAGCAAGATCGTAATCGATGCTTCAGGACACGACTCAGTTGCTGTCAGGCGCCTGATGGACCGGGGATACATCAAATGGAAGGGCATGGACCCAATGTGGGTTGAAGGAAGCGAGGACGCCGTAGTCAACTACACAGATGAAGTATTTCCTGGGCTAATTGCAACAGGCATGTCTGTTACCGAGACACACGGCCTTCCAAGGATGGGGCCGACGTTTGGTGCGATGCTCCTATCCGGCAAGAAAGCGGCCGAGGTTGCATTGGGCAAGCTCAAGGAAATACCAAGTCCACCCAAACTGAGGGCGAAGTAACCTTTTTTATATTCTCACTTTTCCAATTTTTCCTTGATAATAATTGGACTTTCCTCGCTTTATTCACATCTATCATCAGACTGCTTCAGCGCCAGCAGCAGCAGCAGCACTTGATGCCAAGATAGTGGCTGAGGAAATCGACAAGATTTTTCCAAGCTGCTGCAAGATAGACATCAGGCCACCGTTTAAGTACGAAGAGAAGATGATAGAGCATGCAAAGATAGCAGACATCAAGCAGCCCTTTGAAAAGCAGCCAAACCATGAACAAGACGGCAAGAAGAAGATGATACCGATGATTACGACGACAACGATTCCGCTGTACGACGGCTTTGTTATGCAGAAGAAGCTTGCAGAAATAATACCTGATGTAGAAATTAGTCTGGCTCATATCCACATCATATTCACTAGTCTTTTGACGTGTACCTTTAGTGAGGATGATTGGCGCTACCATGGCCGTGCTGTCATATGCGGCACACCTTCGATCGTTTCTACAACTGGCATAGTTGAAGCTCTAGCGAAACCCCGAGAATTCTACCTTGCTCAGTTGCTTGGCGGTATAGCAGAAGACAATGATTACATGGTGAAGAAAAAGTTCGCAGGAAGGTTCATTGACTACAATGACGAGGATAAAATTACTGCAGCATCCATAAACTATGCCCTGCAAGCGATATTCTTTTTTATCACTAGCGGCGAGCCTTTTTGTAATAACAAAGATTGTAGGCTCCTTAACGCGCACTGGCAGGAGGATCTAATACACACTATTGAAAAAAGAACATTATGCAGCCATCACAGAAATCTGGCAAATAAATTATCAAAGAGTCATCCAAGGGCTGAAAGATTTTAGCTGTACAGCCCTTTCAGTTGAGTGATTTTTGCTTTCAGTCATCCCCTCTTCATGCAATCATATATTCTATGTGCTTTCAGTCCGTTCCGAACGAATTATTAAGAGGTATAGAAATTGTGATTTTGTACTTTGTCCGACAGCCAATCAGGCAGTTTTAGGGATCAGAATCACTACGACGTAGTAATAATTGGCTCTGGACCTGCTGGATATACTGCTGGTATTTATACTTCCCGTGCTAACATGAGCACGCTCCTCATAACAGGCACTCTGCCTGGCGGCCAGCTCATGACTACAAGTGAAGTAGAAAATTATCCTGGCTTTCCAAACGGCATATTTGGACCTGAGTTGATGATGAATATGCGTCAACAGGCAGAAAGATTTGGCTCAGTAGTTGTCGATGACGAGGTGCTCAAAGTAGATTTCAAAAAGAGGCCATTTACAATCACAACTCATGCTGAGACATATACTGCAGAAGCAACCTTAATATGCACAGGTGCGTCTCCTCGAAAGCTTGGTATTCCTGCAGAGCAGCAATTTAGTGGCAGAGGAGTCTCATATTGCGCGACTTGTGATGGCCCATTTTTCAAGGGCGAAAACATTGTAGTCGTTGGTGGCGGCGATACTGCAATGGAAGAAGCAACATTTCTAACAAAGTTTGGCAAGTCTGTCAGAGTGGTTCATAGACGCGACTCTCTACGTGCTAGCAAGATCCTTCAGCAAAAGGCTCTTGAAAACCCAAAGATCGAGTTCATCTGGAATAACGTTGTGGCAGATATTAAGGGCAACAATAAGATTTCAACTGTCCTAGTCAAGGACATTAATACTGGCAAGGAAAGGACTATCGAGACAGGTGGCCTCTTTGTAGCAATTGGCCACGAACCTAATACTGCAATTTTCAAGGGACAACTCGAGCTTGACGATAAAGGCTATATTGTCCTGAAGCAACACACAAAGACAAGCGTTGAGGGCGTATTTGCCGCTGGAGATGTTCATGATCATAGATACAGACAGGCCGTAACTGCTGCAGGCTTTGGCTGCATGGCAGCAATTGATGTTGAAAAGTGGCTTTCTGAAAGAAAGCATAGCTGAAAAAATATAATAATCC
>JALZEV010000046.1 GCA_030861865.1 Thermoproteota archaeon
AGATCACCGACCAATTCTCAGCTAAGCTTGGCTTGCCAAGGCAGCAGGTCGAGCAAGAAGCAGTTCAGCTTCTGCAGCAGTTGCTTGAGGCTGAGCTTCTCAAGGCTTAACCCTGGAGAATGGAACATTCTCTCCTTTTTTATCCTAGGCTAGTTGTAGAACTTGGGATGGGTGATGGCACACTTATTGAAACCCTTGCCAGACGCGATCGCAATTCGATATATATTGGAATCGAGCTTGACAAAGAGCAGTGCATACAGGCGCGGTCAAAAATCGCCCTTTCCAATGTTAGTATTGCGAATAGCTCATTTGAAGACCTTGTTCCTACATTCCAAGATGAATCTATTGATCAATTCATAGCAGTGCTGCCTGATCCAGCATTCATTGATCAGAAAAAAGAAGAGCAATGGAATCCATTCTACAAATCTTTGTACTACAAGCTAAAAAAGCAGGGGCGGTTCAGGCTTGTTACAGAATTAACTGATGGGTTATTGCAGCCTGTAAGCGATGATCAGTATTTGGCATGGACTGATTGGCTTAAGTCCTGCTTCATCTCACTTGGGTTTACATTAGCGAGTCAGCAGGAAGGTGCACCAAGACAATACCTATCGCGCTGTATCAAGCAGTTCAGGGCAGACCCACAACGCATACGGATGATCACCCTTGATCTGCTCAAGCAGTGATGAAATTTCAGTTACTACTGCGTCTTGATGAACTGTTATTATCTTAACCTGCTGAAGATGGCTTTATAATAGAATGCCATCAGTTGGATGCAAATTTCTTTTTTGCGGTCATATTTTTGTGCCCTTTCTTGCTAGTTATTGCTATATCACTGGAAACATGCACCTCGAGGCGAGAAATAACTTATCGTCAGATAACAAAACGCATCACTAAATGCGCTATTAGTATATTTGCCGCAACTGCAGGTCATTGGGGAGGGAGCTGATGGATCTTTCTTTGACAATATGAACTGCTTATGAAGAATTGTTATAGTATTGAGCGCTATTCTTGAAATAGAATGGATTCCGCCGACCGGATATGCTTGTGAGAACAACAGGCTAAATGTGCGCTGACTTTTCCTTAACTCTATGCCGCAATGCAAGATGATTTTCCATACACTGCCTTGAGCAAAACTCGGCCTTGCAGCCCCCATGACTGCATGGCATTGGTTCGAGGTCATTGAACTTTTTGTTGCAGTACGTACAACGGGATTCAAGCTCAGGAACGTCGTGGTTAAGAAATGGCTCGCAGGAACGCTTTTCGCGGAACCACATCACCTCCATGTTCATATTTTCAGCGTATGTCAGAACAGTATCATACGCTTCGTAAAAACCAGCCGCATAAAATTGACGAACAAATACAGAGCCACCTGGATGCCTTTTTGACGCAGGATTCCGGTAGCAGACAAGCCACTTTTCTAAAGGGATGTCATCATCAGATGCTATATTTTTTCTGTTGCTCGTGACCTTTTCATAGTATTTCATCTATGCTACATTTTAATTTCTTTCGATTCTATTAGATTATCAATTTTGCATCAGATAAGTATTGTAAAAAGGAACTTCATTACTTTAGGTGAAATTAAAGACTATGTTAAAAATTCTTTTCATCCTTGCTAAATGAATAACAAAGGGGTGTGTGTATATTTAGCGGCGTCCAAGTGCCTTATGCAGATACTGATGTAGATCAGATATATTGATTCTTTCCTGCTGCATTGTGTCCCTGTGTCTTATCGTTACACTATCATTCTCCATTGTCACCTTGTCTATAGTTATAGCAAATGGTGTGCCTATCTCCTCGAGCCTGCGGTAGCGCCTGCCTATAGACCCTGATTCATCGTAAAAGATGTCAAAGTCATATTTTAACTCACAATTGATCTGGCGCGCTTTTTGGTCAAGACCGTCTTTGGTCATTAGTGGTAATATACCGACTAAAATTGGCGCGAGGTAAGGCTTTAAGCGAAGCACTACCCTATCATCGTGCTGCTTGTCTTCATAGTAACAGTGTTCTAGGATTGCATAGATGCTTCTGTCAATTCCCATCGAGAGCTCAAAGACATGCGGCAGCACCTTGCTTTGGGTTGCAGAGTCTAATACTTCGAGGTTCTGCTTGCTTGTGATCGCATGCCCCTTTAGGTCATAGTCAGATCGGTAGTTACATGCCACAAGCTCAAGCCATCCAGTGCTGGTCTCGACTTCAAAGTCGAATGCAACAGAGGCATAGAAAGCCTTTTCATCGACTGATAGGTTCCTGAATCGGCAACGTCTTACATCTATGCCCGTCTTGTCATAAAATTCTACGAGAACCGCCAGGTAGTATGTGATAAGCTTATTCGGTGTCAATCCTTTGCTAATTGCTTCCTCTGCAGTTACTTCAATTATCGATGATCCATCCGATAGTCTAAGTACAGTATTCTTGACTTCTTCGAACTTTGGCATCTCATTTAGTCTGTCTGGGTTGCAGAAGACCTCTATCTCTGCTTGGTAAAACTCTCTTAATCTGAGAAGGCTCTGTCTCGGTGCAATTTCATTTCTGAAACTCTTGCCTACCTGTGCTATTCCAAGTGGGAGGCGGCCTCTCATTGTCTTAAAAAGACGTGCGAAGTCGACAAATATTGTCTGGCAGGTTTCTGGACGGAGATATGCTTCCTCTGCTGCCGGGCCGATGCCAATAGGGAACATCATGTTGAACTTGCTTACCTCGCCAAACTCGCCATTGCAATTTGGGCATCGCAAGTTGTGCTTTTTTATGAGCGCTTTGATTTCTTGTTCTGCCATCCTCTCCAATACAGTCTCACCTGTTTTCTCTGTGATGTAGCGGTCTGCCCGGAAGGAAGATCCACACTTTGTGCATTTTACTACAGGGTCGGTAAAGTTTCCGATATGACCTGATGCAACAAAGACGCTCTTGCTCATTATCTGGCACCCATCAATCTCTAGCATACCATCACGCCGTACAAGCTCACGTCGCCATAGCTCGATAAACTTGTTTTTCATGTTGACGCCTCTGGGCCCGTATTCCCAAAAGCCAGCAGGCGCATCTGAGTAAATCTCACAACTTGGAAAATAAAATCCTCGCTCCAGTGCCAATTTCATTATTTCATCATAATTAGCCACCATCTGCAAGGAGCAGACGTGTATGATAGGCTTTAAATTTATGCCTAGATTTCATGCAAAGAGTACATCATTTATGAAGAATAACATTTTATCTCGGTCACATTCCCCTTAGTTTCAGGTTGAAGGTATCAGATAGGACACACGGTGTAGAGTATGCTATCCGTGACATTATCGCTTATGCGCGCAAATATCAAGCATCGGGCAAGGAGATAATCTACCTTAACATAGGTGATCCTGTCAGGTTCGACTTCAAAACACCAGACCACATCAAGAGAGCACTTGTAGATGCCATCACGCATGATGAGAATTATTATACTGATTCTGAAGGACTCCCCGAGCTTCGACAAGCAATCATGGAAAAAGAGTCTGAAAAAGGGTTCAACGTTAGAGTAGAAGACATCATTGTTACCAACGGAGTATCAGAAGGACTTGACATGACGATGGCTTCTATCGTCGACCCCGGCGCTGAAGTATTGATGCCTGGCCCCTATTATCCCCCATATGCTTCCTATACAAAATTTTATGGAGGCAAGCCTGTTGAATTCATGCTTCATGAAGACGGAAGTCCAAACATTGAAGACCTACAGAGCAAGATAACCCCGCGCTCGCGAGCACTGTGTATCATTAGTCCAAACAACCCAACAGGTGAAGTCTTTGATCAAAAGAGCCTTCAACAGCTGATAGACATTGCCACGGAACATGATCTGTATGTCATTTGCGACGAAATATACGACAAAATAGTTTTTGACTCCCATTTCACTGGCATAGGCAAGGTGGCCAAAGATGCTTCTGTTATCTTGCTCAACGGCTTTTCAAAGGCCTATTTGATGACTGGCTGGCGCTGCGGCTATATCTGTCTGAACAGTGGCTCTAAGAAGCTTGAAGGATTACGTGAGGATATACCCAAGCTTGCAAGAGTGAGGATAGCGGCCAATCTTCCTGTCCAGATAGCAGCAGTGCAAGCGCTTCGGGGGTCTCAGGCACACATATCCACAATGGTGGATAAGCTGAGAAGAAGGCGCGATTATGTGGTCAAGCGCCTCAACGCAATGGGCATCCAATGCACAGTTCCGCATGGGGCATTTTATATTTTCCCACAGATCAACACTAAAGGCCGCTGGAAGGACGATCAGCATTTTGTAATCGACCTACTCAATAACACCGGCGTGCTAACTGTTCACGGTTCAGGCTTTGGGTCTACCTATGGGTCAGGTCACTTCAGGATCGTCTATCTGCCGCCAGAAGAAATGCTTGAAAAAGCAATGGACAAACTTGAACGTTTCTTGAATACCAAATTATGAGTACAAGTGGATATATGGCAGTAAAGAGTTAGTTTTATTGGGATACCTTAAACCTTCACCATTGTCATCTTTTACTTTGCAAACGCTTTAAGCTTGCCTCTCATCTCCCTGTCTTTAGAAACGGCTGGATGAGATGGGTCTGCAAGGATGATTTCGTACCAGATGTTCATGCCGTCCTTGTGGAGAAAGTATGAGCCAAGCACTTCAAGATTTGGGAACTTTTCGCCTACTCTTCGCTCAGCAACCTTGCGCATGCTTTCGCTATGCTTTATACGAACAACACCTAGATGTTTAGGCCTTCTACCTGCAACTGGGCGCTGCTTTCTCATGCCCCCTCTTCCTACACGAGCTCGGACGATAATGATGCCCTGTTTTGCCTTATAGCCTAGTCTCCTAGCTCTGTCGAGCCTGCTTGGTCTCTCTATCCTGTGGATGGTTGGCTCTGCTCTCCAGGCAACCGCCTTGAATTTGAGCTCATCGGAATTCTCCTTCCACATCCGATGCCATGTTTGGGCCATGTAATTGCGCATTATATCATCACTTCTCCTAATTCGGCCCCTTTATATGTCATATTACGCCACGCAAGATTTGAATCACCTTTTCTGCAATAACTCTAGAGGCAAGCTCTTGTGCTTCTTTTGTCTGCGCGCCAATGTGCGGTGTGCATACTACATTTGTCAGGTTCATTAGCTGCTTGTTAGCAGGTGGTTCCACCTCAAATACATCAAGTGCTGCGCCTGCGAGCTTGCCACTCTTTAGCACTTCGTAAAGTGCATTTTCATCAACTGCTTCGCCTCTTGAAGTGTTGATCAGGTACGCTGTTGGTTTCATTTTGGCTAGCGTGTCTGAATTAAACATATGCTTTGTTTCCGGAGTTGCTGGTACGTGGCATGTCACAAAGTCAGCGCTTTCCAAAAGTGTATTCAAATCAGTGACTATCATGCCAGTTTCGCTGATGAATTCCCGATTGATTGGGTATGGATCGTAGCCTATTAAGTTCATTCGCAGGGATTTTGCCATCCGACCGATGTTGCGCCCAATGTTTCCAACACCCACGATGCCAAGGTACTTGCCTGACAATTGTGTGCCCATTAGGTTTTTCTTGATCCAGTTGCCGCGTTTAGTCTCTGCATCTGCCTTTGGTATGCTCCTTGCAAGGGATATCATAAGTCCGATAACAAGCTCAGACACTGCTATAGAAGCGGCTTCAGGCGCATTAATTACTCTAATATTTTTTGTTTCAGCAGCCTTGACATCAACATTGTCAAGTCCGACGCCTACGCGGGCAATTATCTTGGCGTGAACAGCGGCATGGACGACCTCCCTTGTGACCTTCGTTCTGCTTCTTACGACTAGAACATCATAATCCTTAACTGATGCTACCAGCTCAGCTTGCCCGATGTCGGGTTTATAGTGGACCGTAAGCCCTGCCTGCTTCATGCTGTCAATCCCAACCTGATCAATAGAGTCACAAACTAGCACATTGCCGCTGACTTGCACGGAGCTTGAGAATTTTAGTGCTAATATATTGTTTATTACCTGCAAAATATTAGCAATCCTTTCCAGTCAAAGATTTGTTATTTTTCAAATTATCTTCAGATATAGCTCTGTGGTAATCATTAGTTTTTCTGATAGAGGGTTTTTCTTCTGTTGGTTAGACTATATGTAATTGTTAAATATCTAAGAAGGAACACCCCTCAACTAAACAAAATCTTCCGCCACTTTGAGACAATAGTCAATATTCAATGTCAAGTTATTTTTTCACTTTCCAATGCCTATCATCAATCATAAAGGGGATTTTGTTAATTAATCGTACTCTTGGTCTGATTTTTGGCGAACTATTAAAACTAGAACTGCGAAGTACTGCTTGAAGTGTGAGCCTGATGACGGCCGACAACGAACCTGTCAACTACATCTTACGAGTACAAGGAGATGATGTTGAAAGAGAGCTCTATAGCCAACACATACTCTATGTCAGCATAAAACGCGAGTGGCTGCGCAATACAAATTTGCTGTTTATCAAAAAGGCTGCATTTATTGGCTCTGGCACAATTGATAGGTTTATTTCCATGAGTGGACTAACAGAAGCCGAGAAAAAGATATGTCTTGAAAACAACTATTATGGAAAGATTGAGCTTGCCAAACTAATGCGATTTTATCCTGCACTAGCAATAGAAGATACACCCATTAGAGGGCAGAACCTCTTAGCACTACACGGAGCCAGCGTGCCTCGCTCCGATGCCTTGCATATTGAGCGGCAAGTACGGTCGAAGTTAATAATACTGTGAAGGCTCTTTCTGTCGATTAATTTATTACAGCCGCTTCTTTAGTAATTTGCGCATTTGGCAACGTCTTTTAGGATTGACAAAGATTCTCTTGGTGAAGTCAAAGTTCCCTCCAGCGCCTACTATGGTCCTTTTACAGCTCGCGCAATCAATCAGTATAAGGTAACCGGCCAAAAGGCCCATATCAACCTGATAAGAGCCTATGTCATGATCAAGCGCTCAGCTGCGCTAGCAAACAATGACCTCAAGGCTCTTGACAGCGACAAAGCACAAGCGATAGTAAAGGCGTGTGATGAAATGTTGGCAGGCAAACTACTCGATGAATTCCGGATAGAGATGATTAACTCAGGCGCTGGAACTGCATTTAACATGAATACCAATGAAGTCATTGCAAATAGGGCACTAGAGATCCTTGGCAAGACAAAAGGAGAATATGAAATCATCAGCCCAAACGACCATGTTAATATGTCGCAGTCAAGCAACGACACCTTCCCAACCGCTATGCATGTCGCGATCTTGCTCAACATGATGGAGACGATTGCCTCGCTTGATAAATTGATTGCTTCTTTGCAAAGGAAGGCCGTTGAATTCGCCGGGCTCATCAAGATTGGCCGGACCCACCTGATGGATGCAATTCCAGTTACACTTGGCGCCGAGTTCGAGCAGTATGCTTATTCGCTAAAACAGGCAAAGGCAAGACTCGTTCAGGCAATGGATGGCCTAGGCTACGTCGGCCTTGGTGGCACGGCGGTGGGCACTGGTGCTAATAGTCCAAAAGGCTACAGACAGCTTGTCATTCGATACCTATCCAAGGTTTCAGGGCTAGACTTGAAGTCCTCTGACAATATGTTCTACTCCCTCCAAAGCAAGTATGATGTAGCAAATTGTTCGTCGGCACTTCGCAATCTTGCAATAGATCTCAACAAGATGGCAAATGATATTCGAATGATGGCCTCTGGGCCGACGGCTGGCTTTGCAGAAATTCTGATCCCGGCGGTGCACGCTGGCTCGTCGATAATGCCGGGTAAAGTCAATCCATCGTTAGCGGAATGTCTTAACATGATATGCTTTAACGTGATAGGAAATGATGTTTCAGTTGCAATGGCAGCCCAGGCGGGTCAGTTTGAGTTGAATGTCATGCTACCGGGGATGCTTAAATGTGTACTTGATTCGACTGACATGCTAAAGAACTTCTTACCGATATTTGCGGCCAACATGATCGACGGTATTGAAGCAAACAAGGACCGACTGGAATCGTACATAGAGAAAAGTCCAGTGTTAGTCACATTGCTAAACCCTTATATTGGCTACCTAAAAGCAGCAGAAATATACAAGGAATCGCTTAAGACCAACAAGAGCATTCGTGAGCTGGTTCTGAGCAAAGGACTGATGACAAAGGAACAGATTGACAAGGTGTTGTCAAAGGAAAACATACTTGGTGCTGCCGTCTAGTTCTTTTGGTTTTGAACAATGCCTTGGCGCGTACTTGCAAGCTCCAAAATGGTTGTGCCAATAAGTGCTCCCTGCAAAACATAGCCACCAATAAGTAGCATTATCGCATTGAATGGTTTTGAAAACGTTGTCATCATCTCAACATGAGATGATGCAAGTGAATTCCCAATCATTACAATGGCTGCAAGCGGGATGCAGGCATATAGCGCAATTTTTGCAAGGGATACTTTTTTAACAATCAACCTATCACCTAAAAGAATAATAATAGCTAAGGTGATAAAAGACAGTTCAAGTGCTATGGCCCTATCAATGAACTGTGGAGCGCCAAAGGGGATCGCGATTGCACCAATTATGCTTATTACTGTAAGTACAATGACAACATATGGGGGAAGACTCGCTCGCAATGATTGTAATGGTGGAGAATATGCTAAAAAAATTTATTCATTCATTCAATCATCATCTAGAAGCCCTTTAGAATGCTGCTTGCCTGGAGGAGTAATATAGTTCATTGCAACATGGTTTCAACCGCGACCTTTATGCTCTGCCTTCTTTATTGGAGCTCTTTCAACATGCCCTTTATCCACGGCTTCTCTAATAATAGTTTGACCGTATTCAGCATGTAGCCTTGGCAATCCTTACTATTGTATCGACATTGGGATAGTAGGAATAACAGTATCAGCAGCAATCAGTTCAGCGACAGAGGCACGGGCAGCATATCTATCGGGGGAAACCCAGATAATAATTCAATCCGAAGAGCTATGAGGCTTTGGAGACAGTCTAGAAAGGAGGAGGAGGAGGAGGATTGGCTGTAGACTAATGTTGCGGCTGCAGCTGAAGCCATCTAGCAGCATCAACAGAAAACATCAGTCACACATACATGTGCACAATTGGGGAAATTGAGTCATACCGCCTTGAGAAGGCATATTGGATGGAGGAAAATAATCTAAATTTTTTGCCTCCTTCACTGCTGCTATTGCTGCATGATTTGAAATGACTCAATCATCCTTTCTGCTATTGGGAGATATTTTTGGTAAATTGGAGGGTCTGCAAAAT
>JALZEV010000088.1 GCA_030861865.1 Thermoproteota archaeon
GTAGCAGACAGCGTGTCAGCTCCTACCCAAATTCTGCCGGGGGAACAAGAAGTCTCAACAACAGTAAGCGTCGTCTTTTACATAAGCGCCTAAGGCTCTACTGATCGTTAAGATATCTCATCAACCAGTGTCGCATGAGGAGGAGGAGAAGAAGAAGAAGAAGAACAAGAAGGACCACAACACGGCACCAGCTCTTTCTTTGTACCAGGTCTAAAGAAAAGATCCTTGCAGTAGTGAACACTGAATATCAGATTGAATTTCCTGCGATTGAGCAGAATACTAGTAGTCAATGTCAATCACATGATGGGTTCTAAAAATATCAAATCGCAAACTTTTACCCATCTAGTACAGTTATTTACTGGAAACTCGTTTACGATGTTAAACATGTTCACTTGCTGCAATCGATACATCTGCGATTGGTCCAAACGTGCCCTTCAAGATGAGTTCATAATAATATGGTGTTCGTGGCATCCTCTCAGCAATTCCTTCCGTCATGGTACCTCTAGCTGGTGAGCCTTTTGTGTACTGTCTTAACTCATAGGAACACAAATAAATAACAAGATCATCTTTGCATAAATTTACTTCCGGAGGGGTTATCATCGGGTAACTTGCTTGCGGTCGTTGGACGGCGAAGGATCTCTGCAATGATTCTACATATTTTCCCATATTTTGTCCAAATCTCAAAGTTCGTACTGCTTGTTCAAAATCATGTTCAGATTTGAATTTTAGTCGATATATTACTAAAATCTCTTTTGACTGTTCCATGTATTTCGATCACATATTCTTGTCATACCTTCTTGAATAAATATGACTCTAGGTACAATGAGCTATTACGCAATTATAGTTTTTTTCAGTCTAGATTATTTCCAAAACGTAAGAATTTGTACAATTTTGACGCACTTGACAATCTAAGGACTTTGTAACAAGCAGAGGCTGTAGAACATTGCTTGCAGAACGACGACTCACAAGTACAAAATACTTGTGAGCCAGTGTATGATGATGCGACTCGGGTCTTCTCAAGTATTCGCTTGACGCAAAAAAGTGGGTTTTCCAATATCTAACTAGATAAAAATCGCTTGTTTGTCTAGAGACAATTAAATGGAGCGAGCAAGCAAGCAGCCGCCACACATATCCTTCGAAGCATTTCTATTGAATGGCTCACAAATTTCTGCAGCGTGTTCTCTGTAATTTGACGACCCATTGATGGTCTACATATATTATTAATAGAAGAATAGAAATAAATGACATAATAGCACTTCAATTGAAAAGCAGGTCGAATCAGCATTATAATGAACAACAACAACAATTGTTTAATTTTTTCTCATGAACAGGATGTTGACGGGTTGTTCTCTGCTGCTGTCTTGAGGATGATCTACCCTCATTCTGAGGTCATACTGACAAACTATGGCTTTCAAAACATGCTGGCAGTAAAGAACAAGATTCTTTCTTTTACTCAATCGCACGACTTAGGAACAATCATAATCTCAGATATTAGTATAAATTACGAAAGTTACCTGCCTGTGTATGAGGCTTTCACTACTTCAAAGCAAAGTGGTTTTTCAAACGTATGGATAGACCACCATGTATGGCCTGAAGGAATGGAAGAAAAATTTTCGCCAATTTGCGAACTGGTCCTCTGCTCTGAAAGTGAAATAGGGAGGAATGGACTAAAGAAATGTGCCACCGAACTCTGTATTGAACGGTTTGCACCTGCCAGCACGTATGCAAAGACTCTTGGATGTATTGCGCATAGAACAGACTTTCCAGAGTCCACCAAATTCCCATTACCTCCTTTGACCGGGCTAATTTCATACTATTTGGGAAAAAAAGAACTCAATCACAAGCTCTATTCTGTAATTTTGGATAATGTATCGCTGGGCATATTATGGAACACCGAAATGCAAGATGACATGATTGAAGCATCTATGCTAATAGATGAATCAATTATGAGATCTATTAAGTCAATGGTCATTAAAGAATTCATTTTTAAGCTTCCAGGTGGTACAGTTGACCAGGTTAGAAATGTACGGGTGGCAATCGCAAAGGCTGACTCATTTGTAAGCAGATCCCTTCTTCTTGGCAAGGTAATTGATGGATTTGAAATAGATCTCGCCATGGCGTATACGCCTGACGGTAAATTAAGCGTAAGAAGAAGACATGACTTATCTGAGAAAGGCCTTCAGATAGATTGTAGCAAGGTCGCTGCCGCATTTCTCGAAGGCGGAGGGCATCCCGGAGCCGCTGGAGGATTCCTGAAAACCAATATTGAACAAAATGGCGATGGTGAGGCAATAATTGAGATTGAACATACCATCAAAAAGTATTTTGAAAAACTACAACAGGATAATAATTAGTTGACCTAAAGGTACAATATCGAAAGGTAATATAGCGGCGGGATATATGGTGATTAAACCATTTGATCAGAGATAAGGACGTCATATATATGTCGATACTCCTTCCACCGGAACTCATTAGCTAGCGCTTTTTTTTCCAAGGTATTATCAAAAATTCTCAAAATCGATATATATGCACATTGAGTGGTTTACCTAGATGGCGTTTGCCTGTAGACCTTTGAATTTTTGCATCAAGAACACAGCATTGCACCTATAAAAACACATATGCCACTGGCAAAGCACGTGAATTGTTTATTAATAACAACGTGGTCAGACCCCATATCTACCCTTCGCCACATTCACTAAGACACTGAAGGGGCAGAATCATTATAGAAACGGGGGCCGGCAAGAAATGCGTGGCGGTAGGAGGTTTTCTCTTGCGTGTATAGCTTCCAAGGATGTTGGGAGAATTGAGTGGCTTGTCTGAAAGAAAATACTTATGCATGATTCCAGCGCAATAGCACAGCAGTACAGAAATAAGCTTTTCAATAGACGCATTGTCATTAAGAACTTTGACTAGTTTGTATTGGTGAGATTCCTTTTCTATATGATAGATATTTGTGACCTGGTACATTATATATCCATATGAGTGCCATTTTTAATTACGATGTTGTCCAATTTCTTGCATGGAAGAGAATACGACAAGCAAGAGAGAGAATCCTGATCAAATACCTCAAGAGGATGACCCGCAAGGAAAGACGGGGGGAGTTGTGAGCGAACAAGCAGGGGTTCAAGGTCAAAGAAAGGAAGTAAACGTAGAAAGCTACTCAAAGGTTGCATCTATCGGACAAATCTTAAAAGATATGGATTTTCCAGCTGACAAGAATAGAATAGTTTCCTTCGCAAGACAACAAAAAAGTTCTGCTGGAGCAGATAATAGAAACATAGAAAATAGAGAAGAGATATTATCGGCCCTACAAAATCTAGAGGAACGAGAATACAAGAATGTATCGGATGTAACCACAGCCCTAGGTATGGTACACTAAAGCCATCACAAATTTTTTGCTAGCACAGATATATCTTCTTATCCCATTTTATTCTCCGGCTTGTGTAGACTTTTTACCAAGGCAGATGTGTGAAACCTGTTCTCTCACATAAGTAATATTCATTCGCTGCGTTAACATACTTTGGAATTTCTGTCCTTATCCTGAATACAAGATGAATTGGCGTTACGGAGGGATATATGTATGACGCCAGCATCATTCTCGAGTTACCCTGATTGGATTCTAACTCTCAAATAGCCCCTCATAATACTTTTTGAGCATTGAAACAATCGGTATTGCTTTTTTGGTATTCTAGGATCCTTGAGTCGCCTGCGACCGAGAATACTGCTGCCTCCGTCTTCGTAGTTGTCGTAAGCTGCCTGACATAGCAATTGTAACTACTGGTGGGTCAGTTAGAGCAATGGCCACAAGAACATTTTCTAGCTGCTCGAGTCTGCACTTTATTATAGACTCATTTATCCCCTGTTGCACTAGCCCTATAGCTGCCTTTTGTGCAGCAATCGTTCCAAAGAGCTCAGAGAAACGCTTTGTGATCGCATTAAGTGAGTTACTGGATTGATCAGCGTGCATGATACAAAGGTAACGTCGCTTAGACCGTCTTTTAAGCATGAGCTACATTCCTTGAAAGCTTTTCCTCTAGCCACGTTCCCATCCTGCGCCAATGGGCTTCAGGCTCGATACCTACCGTCTTCAGGATTGCATCAAGACAAGGGCCCGAAATCATTTCATATTCTGATGTTGCACCACTTGAAAGGATGAACTGGCAGCGTGATGAATGGCAGAATCTATACAAATCACTGAGGTTATTGAACCACTTGCCTACCGAACCGCTGTCCATCTTTCTTGCACGATTTACTGTCAGCTCAAGCCCAGTTCCTTTCTTAACCTTTTTTTTTAGCTCTTTCTTAACTTTGTTAAAGTCTCTGATCATTAAGATGTCAGCTGGCTTCCCAACATTATCGGAAACTACCAAAAATGGATAATACACAGCTCTGGGCGGCGATGTTCTTAGCCTGCAAATCACGCCTTTACGTACCCCACCTTCAAATGGCACGGCAGCTTTGCTGATTGAAAGTGCTTTGAGTCTCGATGTAATATCAAAGTCGCCGCTGACACAAAGGTCTATTCGATTGAAAAGAAGCGCCTCCTCCGTCCAATATGCGATTCTGCAGATATGAAGGCATGACCTATATATTTTTGCAATTCAAGAAAAAATAATAATACTTTCAGCAAGCTATCCGTTCAAATTAGATCAAAGAGATCGGCATAACCTTGGATGGCGCCAGAAGGCTTGTAAGCTTTCACTGGCTTGAATCTTATCCTAATGGCGTCGCTTTCTGACAAGGACACCTTGCCCTGGCACATCCTCTGCTTGTCAAGGCGGATGTATAGATTGCCCTTTTCGTCAGAATACTCGTAGACTAAACGGGACAAATGTTCCCTGTCAGCCCTGTTCAGAAGAGAGATAACCCGCTTTGCCAGCGGGCCTGCCTCATGGCTCGAAAGTATCGCCTTTTGCAATACGATCTTGTTCTTGAAATGTCCCTCTGAAGGTGAGCTTGAAAAGCGCTTAGATGGTACTAGGAGTACACCTTCTATTGCCTTGAGTACTGTGTCTTCATCTTCTGTGGCATGGAGCACAAGGTTAATTTCAGCAGCAGAAAATTTGACGCTGTCTTGCTCAGACATTTGAAATATTGTATAAAAACTAGCTAAAAAGCTATATCCTATGTCATTGAGCCGGAGCAGTAGTTTCTATTGTCTTGGCCTCGCTAACTGCTCTTGTTTCTGCTGTCGATACAAGCTTTGTCTTCCTAATGCCCAGGTGGCGGAATGCCGTTATCTTTTTGGCTTCGTCAAGTACATTGGCGCCAAGCTTACTATTCGATTCCCTTGGAATATCTTCACCGCTTTTCCATGTAATTTCTTGTATCAGTTGGTCAACTGTCATTTGCGGGATCCTTTCAGAAAGTACCTTCTGCGCTATCAACCTTATCTCATGCTTTTTAGATGAATTAATTCTCCGGTGAGTGAATGCAACCATTGTAACCCTGAATGTGTGGCCATCTATTGTGGTATAGTCGTGAGTGAATGTGACCATTGAGCTACCCCTCCGGATGAGGCTCCTGAGAAACTCTTTGGCATATTCGTGTCCTTTAAAAATAGTGGTTGCCACACCATCGGTTATCTTGTCTATCTCAACAAAGACTTTGATTTGGTGCTGATCCATACTTTGATCCGGGTTGCCTTTCATCATATCGTGTAGTGTATTTTCAATTGTACGTCCCTTTATTTGAGTTGGATCTGTAACTGGAATATAGTTAATAGGCACCTGCGGCTCAAACCCTGAGGGCTTATTTACAATCACCCACTGCTTGTCGCGCCATTTATCGCGAACTCTACCTCCCTTTCTCGCTCCCCTAGCCATAAAGTGTTCTTCTTCCCATTCTTTGACTAAAACAAATAATATATATATGATGCGTCAATTTCGAGCTCGAATCTCCTGCAGGCCACCCATGTATTTTTGGAGCACTTTTGGTATTTCGACGCTACCTTTTGAAGTCTGAAAGTTTTCAAGTATCGCAACCATCGTGCGCTCTGTTGCAACAAGAGTGCTGTTGAGTGTGTGCACAAGACGCGTTTCCTCGTTCGTTTTGTCCCGAAATCGTATACCAAGCCTTCGAGCCTGGTAATCTAGGCAGTTTGAGCAAGAAACGATCTCCCGGTAGGCATTTTGCCCCACCATCCATCCTTCAATATCATATGTCTTGGCTGATATCTTACCTGTGTCGCCGGAGCATAGAAGCATTACACGGTATGGAATTTCGAGCTGCCTGAAAAATTCTTCAGACAGTGCAAGCATCCTCTCATGCTCCCTCCATGACTCATCTGGGCGGCAGTAGATAAATTGTTCTACCTTCTCAAACTGATGTACCCGGAATATCCCCTTCATATCCCTGCCGTGTGCACCGGCCTCTTTACGAAAGCATGAACTAAAACCACCATACCTTATGGGAAGTTTTACTCCTTCTAGGATCTCATCCATGTGCATGCTTGCTATTGCATGCTCTGATGTCCCTATCATGTAAAGGTCTTCTTCCTCTATCTTGTAAATTACATCCTCGAAATCATTAAGTATGACAGAGCCCACCATCGGCTCTTTTCTTATCATATATGGTGGCTGGATTAGAGTGTAATTATGCTCGGATAAAAAGTCAAGCGCATAGTTGATTAGTGCCTGATTCAGCTTTACAAGCTCATTTTTCAGAAAGTAGAACCTCGCGCCTGATACTTTGGCTGCGCGATTTAGGTCTACAAGATCTAGTCTAGTCGCAAGCTCAATGTGATCCATTGGACTAAAATTTGGCCTTATGATGCTGCCATTTTGGCTAACAATAACATTGTTCTGTTCGTCTTTGCCAACTGGTACTGTCTCATTTAATAAGTTGGGCAATGTCATCATTAGCTCATTGAACTTCTCCTCAATTTCAATCGCTTCAGATTCCGTCTGGTCAAGTAATACGCTCACATTTTTCATCTCACTAAGCTCAAAAGAGGCATCCTGTTTGGACTTTTTCTTGCTTGCAATGGTTTCAGAGAGCAGGTTCTTTTGACGCCGAAGCTGCTGAGTCTTGATAATATAATCACCCCGCCGCTTGTGAAGCATTATCAGTTCATCCAGTGGGAAATCAGGCATATTGCGCTTTTTGAGCATTTCCCGAACTACTTCCGCGTTTTCTTTCAAAATTCTTGGATCTAACATTAGCCGGCCATCACTTTCTTTGCTACGGATATATGCTCGAGAATTTCGTCGAGAGTGCTCAATATTGTTGGACTCGGAATATTTCTTCCCTTTAGCTCGATCGCAACTTTAGAGTCTCTCGAAAACATTTTCATTGATAGACCCTTTGGAAAGTTAATATTGTCTGGTATTAATGCCTTCAGAGCCGCCTTTGCTTCCGCGCTGCTCGAGAAGGGTATCTCCACCTCTACTTCAATGTTAAGATGTCGCTCTGGCAAATTTCGGATCATTTATCACCGCCTTTATGCCAGCAATAAAATCCTCAAGTGCGAAAGAAGGGATGCTACAGCCTGCAGCTGCTGAATGTCCGCCCCCTGAGCCATTTAACACCTTGGAGCACTGTTGCATTATCAATCCGAGGTCTGCTTGTGATTTGCAATCCACGCACTTCCTAGACGAGAACTTGTAAGTTCCATTCTTTGTGAGTGTCCTGACAAATAGTAGCCTGCCCTGAAGGGAGGGTGACGTGCTAAGCAGTGATGACGTTGCCCCTAGCATGGTTTCCTCCAAAACGCCGTCTCCGTTGACAAAGGTGGTCTTGCCGTCGTCGGCAAGCCTCCATTTTTCACTAAAGATGGTCGAAATATTATTGCGCAGAGTCATCTTGTATGTACTCAATATCTCTTCTCCTGCGCTCAATGCAGTGTTTCGATCTCCCATACAAATTGCGATACCGACTCCTGCCATTCCCATCCTGCCGCATGCGTTTAACACTGTTGAAAATTCCCTTGCGTCTCTTAGAATGCTTCTCTTGTCCTCTCTTCCAAGCGTGTAAACATAGCCTTTAAGATCGTCCACCAATATATCAGATAATCTCTTATCTGAACCGCCAACAAATTTGGCTACTGCCTCAACAATCGCGCTTTTTTCTTCCTCTGAAAACTCTGCCAGGACACGCCAGCGGCCTTCATTATCTTTGAGTTTTATGCCAGCATTCTTGAGTAACAGGTAGCAGGCTTCACTCTTCCAGGTGAGCCCATCAATATAATGGGATAACGTGTATGCAAGTGCCTCATGAGGAGGACGCGTTTCTCTTCCAGTTAGTATGATATCGAGATCAACACTTACAAGGCCAAGCGACTGAGCCGTTTTTAATATTTCAGCATTCAGACCAAAAAATGACCTTTTATCTCCTTGGTCTTGTCTATCGCCTACTGCTGAAACAACTGCTATGGCTGACAGGTCTCGATTCTTCGAATCAAGCACACTCGCGACCATGTATGCCATTCCTCCTGCTGACACTTCTCTTCCTCCATCAATGCTGAATTTCCAGGGATTTAGTATCTGACTACCCTCGTCTTCTGTCAATATCTCTTGCTCAGTGATCTCATGATGATCGATTATAACCCACTTGTTATTATCAAGGGCATTTCTCAGATTTGATGTCCAACCTGCTCCTAGGTCGGTTATGACATAAAAATCGTGGCCGTCAGCTTTCATGCTCTCAATTACAGATGAATTCATGTCAGAAATTGCCCTCACACAATACCGTGCACCCATCCGCCTGAGCGCCGTTGCCAAGATGCTACCAGCAGTGATTCCATCTGCATCAAAGTGCGTGATTATTGCAACCTCATTGCCATCTTCTACACTCGTTCTCAATTTTTCACAAAAATGTTTAAGCGCGTCGGTTAGCCTGTCACTCATCTAAAGTACCTTTTTACTACTCTAGCTGTGCAATCACTGCTGCGTATTTCCAGTTCTTTGGAATCTTACCCTCTCGTTTGTAGTGCTTTGATAGCCTATGGATCTTTGACTCTATCAACTCAAGTGAGCGCACATTCCTGTGGTCGCTGTTGTGAACTCTAAGGTGCTTCTGAAGCCCAAGAGCCTTTCTCACTAGCTTGTCGAGATCTTCTGGCATGTCTGATTTTATATTATTCTCAGTCAAAATGCTCGTGAGACTCTTACCTAGAATAGGCTTGACAAGTGGTATGCCATGAGCATCCCTTAACCTCAGCCCTATTTCGCTTGGGCTGAAACCTTCCTTAGCAAGCTCGACAACGAG
>JALZEV010000116.1 GCA_030861865.1 Thermoproteota archaeon
GTTAGCGGGCGATTGATCCTGCCCGAAGAAGCCGCACTGATAAGGTAATTTTCAACAGTCAGTGCAAGATCCGGCTTGACAAGCCGTATATTCATTAGCCGCTGGCGTGCCTGAGGATCGAGCACCACCTGCAAAATCCGCTGGCGCATGGCCGCAGCCTCGGCTTCTCGCCTTCTTATTTCCTCATCATTTGGTTGAGAGGGTTGTGAGACCGACATACTCTTATGTATAGCGTTGGAGCTGCGGCACAGTCTTGACAAGCTCTTTATGTATTTCAGTAGCCAGCCTATCCATCTTTTTCATGCCTTCACTTGAAATTATTCTGCCCTTATGTTGTACCTTGACAATGTAGCCAGATGCTTCCAGTTGATGAAGGGCATTGCGAATGATGGCGCCACTAGAATCCTGATGGTGGGCAAGGTTGTATCCAATCTTTTTCCTGCCGCCGTAGGCAACTTTCAAGTCGGCAACTCCTAGAGGTCCATGAAGGTAAATCTTTCTAAGTAGAGAAGCGCACCTGACGTACCACCAATCTTTATTTTGAGGAATTCTTTGTACATGCGAGCCTGTCTTGACAAATTGCGACCAAGTCGGGGGATCTATTTTTTTGTCCTTCTTCAGCTGTTCAGCTAGTTTGGCTATCAGCTTGTCAGCAGGAACATCGTAAACCTTGGCCATATAGTAGTTCGGAAATTTCCTTAGCCCCTATAAATCCTTATTCCATATCAAGATTTTGCGATAGGTGTGGCCACACTTTAGGCAGGTGATCCTCACAGCCCTTATTTTTGCCCTGCCGACCCTTACGCGGGCGCTCCGACCTGGTACTATAAAGGCCTTGCACCTTTTGCAGTAAAGCTGCCTTATCTCATATGGCAGACGTATGCGTAGATGCATTGCTATCTTTTTGGCTTGGCAAGCCTGTTTCGCGGCAAGATGATCATCCTTCTCATGCAAGGCATGTTCTACAAGTAGATCGATATGCTCTCTTGCTATTTGCTTAACTTTGTGCTTCTTCCTGCTCAATGCTTTATAAAAGAAAGTCTGTAGACCTAGTTGATAAGCCTTGGTAACTGTTATTTAATTTAAAAAGCTATTACCTTTATTGGCAAACCTTGACGAACTGGAGGAGCTGGCGAAAAAATATGCACAGCTCAAACAACAACAAGATAATGCCAATGAAAGTGACAGAGTGGAGCTTGCACGCTTGGCTATCAGGATCATCGATTCAATATCATCTCCCTCCTTCTTTCTTCCGCTTGAAAAAGATGCATTATCCAGCGACGGGACAACTACCTACATATACCGAAATAATGCAACATATCCTGCGATATTTGATCTTCTTGCTGAGATCCTTCATGTGGCTGTGCCAATAGAGATTGGCAGGGTGAAATTTGGTCCCGGTGAAATTTTAGTCACCTCTCAAGATAAAAGTGAAGCAAACATTGAGCTTGAACTATCTACAAAAGAAGTGCAAAAATTAGTGTACGCCAGAAGGGCAGAAATATTTACAAAATATGCTGGCGCCGCTCCTTAATATAGGACACAGCCTGCACCAGCTAATACGATAACGCTCATCATTGCTGAGGCTGCACTTGAGACAATCCCAGATGAGATTGCCAGCCACGCCGCGGTAAGGAATCATTCCCGCAGGCTCCAGCAGAAATCATCAGAAATTCTGCTTGATAGAAGCTATCACCACGCCGCAATGAAGCAGCTGCCATATAGCTGGAAGCGGGGCAGACCAGATATTGTACATTTTGCGCTAATGGAAGCATTAGCGACTCCTCTTTTTATGAATATGATGCTCAGGGTCTATGTTCATACAATAAATGACAAGATAATCACCATTGCAGACAATCTGCGTATACCCAAGTCATACTTTCGTTTTGAAAGATTGATGGCGAGCCTGTTCAGAGACAATCTAATCAAAAGCAATGAAGGGACTATTCTAATGGAGTTATCCGATGGCACATTTTCAGATCTGATTGATATAATCAAGCCTGATATGGTCATCGGCCTATCAACTGTTGGCGTCCAAAGCAAAGTGCAAAAAGTGGCTGAAAATGCTCAAAGCGTAGATCATCCCAGCCTTGTGGTAGGCGGCTTTGCAAAGGGTCACTTTTCAGAAAACGTCACAAGATCCCTAGGTCCTACATATTCTATCAGCAATATTGCGCTTGAGGCACATGTAGTCATTGCAAGAATATTGTATGAATGTGAAAAGTTACTTGAAAAAGGCATCGACCATAAAGGCTATAAAAAGTGCAGTCAGATAGGGACTTGAAAACTTGAACACAGTCCATGAAGCTTTCTCACTCGGCCTAACCAGCAGCCAAACAGATAATACGATCATGGCTATACCAAAGGCACTTGCAGTAACTAAATAGATTATGCCAAAGTGGTTGAAAAAGAATGGAAGCACACTGAATACCACCATCATCAATGTAGTGCCAGCGATAACCCTGATGGAGAACTTTTCTGATGACACAACTGGAAGCATCGGCACCCCAGCCCTAGTATAGTCCTTTTTGACATGCAATGCAAGGCTCCATATGTGGGTTGGAATCCAGAGGAAAACAAGTCCGGCCATCACAAGGCCTATCTCAATATTTTGAGTCGTTACAGCAATATATCCTATCAGCGCTGGAGCGCCGCCTGAAAAGCCACCTAGTATTATGTTTGATTGGCTTCTTCGCTTAAGCCATTTGCTGTAAATGATGATATTGTCAAAGAGGCCGAAGGCCATCAAACCTAATGCCCAGATATTGACAAACCAAGCGCAGACGAGCGAAATTGCTGCCAATATCAAGCCAAAGATTAGGGCGTTCCTCGGAGATATGCGCCCTGATGGTATTGGTCGGTTCTTGGTGCGCTCCATTATTGCGTCAATGTCGCGGTCATTATATCCTGTGAGGGCGTCAGCAGCCGCTGAGCCAGCCGCTACTCCACCCAGCAAAAGTATCCACGTTAAGGGAGTTATAGGGATGTCAAATAGAAACGAAGCCGTAAGTGCTGCTCCAAATGCCGTGAAAACCAGCAGATACCAGATCTTGGGCTTTGTAAGCTCGTAATAGTCCTTGAGCTTGTTGGTGCCAACTGTTATCTGGCTAAGTATTGTCAATTGCTCAGTGTCAAGAGTAAAGTGAAATTACTAGTTATTTATATCTTCAAACTTTCTTCTACTTTGCAATTGATGTTGGATACGCCAGCTCGCGGGTCGTCTTGCGCATCTCAATGAATGTCTCTGTCTTTTGCACTCCCTCAATGCGTCCAATCTTTTCTGAAATTAATTGATGCATTTCGTCAAGTGAGTGTGCATTCATTGTCACTAAGATATCGAATCTGCCAGTGACTTCAGCCACTTCTCTTACTTCGGAAATTCTAAACAGCTCATTGAGCACATTATCTCTGAGTTTGGAATCCATGTTAACGCCAGTGAGCGCCTTGACGCTAAAGCCAAGTGCCTCATCATTTATGATAATTGTAAATTTCTTGATAAGGCCTCCTTTGACTAAGCGCTTTATTCTGCTATAAACTA
>JALZEV010000119.1 GCA_030861865.1 Thermoproteota archaeon
CTGAAAGAGATGATAGACACTGATTCGACTGTGTGCTTAACTTTGGCAGGCGCTATGACCCCAATAGGCATTGGTAGAACTATTTCTGCCATGATAGAAGCTGGCTTTATCGATTGGATAGTATCTACAGGTGCCAACGTTTATCATGACCTACACTTTGCTTATGATTTGCCAGTTCGGCAGGGGCATTTTGATGTAGACGATGACATCTTGTATTCCAAACAGATAGTTAGGATTTATGACGTCTACATAAAGGAGATGGGAACACTCCAGGCTCAGGACATAGTTGTGCAAAGAGAGATCAAGAGAGCTAAAAAGGCAATACCTCATAATGCGTCCACGGCTGACATTGCGTATGCACTTGGCAAGGCGGCTAAAGAAAATAGTAAATATCCTGAAAAGTCTTTTCTTGTTAAGGCATACGAGCACAAGGTGCCTGTCTACATGCCTGCAATAGGTGATTCTTCAATAGGACTCAATATGCTTCCGCTCTTGCTTGAAGATAAGGGCATTCTCCCCAATGTGATACTTGATGTAGCCGAGTCTGCTGCAATACTGTGGAAGAGCGAGCGCTCTGGGGGTTTGGAGCTTGGTGGTGGAGTCCCAAAGAACTTTTTCCAACAAACTGGCCCAGCACTTTATCAAATATTGAAGGTAAAGGAAGGGGGTCAGGACTATCTTATCCAGATGACAGATGCCCGACCAGACACAGGTGGCCTCTCAGGTGCCACATTGCAGGAGGGCAAAAGTTGGGGCAAGATCAAGACCTCTCATAAAGACAATATCATTGTATACGGAGACTCATCGGTGTATTTCCCACTGCTCTGCTCATATGTTATGTCGGCATGTAAGTCAAGAAAGCAGAAGCAGATATACGACAAAAAGAATGCATGGATAGAAGAAATGAAACAGGTATACTTCAAGAATAAGAAATGATCAGACATAGCTTTCGTCTTTGGCTATCCATCTCCCGGCTTTTTTGTTCATCTCTATTTGGCCAACAAGCTTGCCATTAGAATAGACCTTACCATATTCAGACGAGACTCCAAACATCGCTGACAGCAGGCTGCGCTTTTCATGGTAGCCTGAATCGATCACTTTGGCGCGCAGCTGTTTGCTTGCTTTCCGAATAATATTGCGTGCAGCAGACCAGTCGCCACTCCACGTTATCATTTCAAAGCTGCCAAATTTAACAGTCTGCATTGAATAGCCAGTCAGCTTGCATTCAAACTTGTGATTATTCTTTTTTGCATATGCATTTAGCCACTCGATTGCTTGTTGCGCCTTCTGATGCTCTACTGCAAAGTTGTCTGATCCAGCCAACGGCTATTTTTGGCTGCTTCTGATATATTTATTCTGAAATCTTTAAGTCAAGCACCTTTCTAAAGGAATGGAAGCAGGAGATAGATCATTGCAGCAGAAAAGAGAAGTCATCGATTTGTAACCCAGCACTCCTACATAACGGGAAGCAGGGTTGTGCCTTGATCACCTCACGTTGTATCAATAGCTGTGACACTATGAATATTATGCAAGCCCGAAAACTACTACTACAGCCGATAATAATTCCTATTTATCTGCAAAGCATAGCAAATTGACAATAATAATAGTAACAACTTTATCCCATATTGTGACATAACGGGTATGGATCAAGGAGAACCAGGCCTAGACTATAATGATTCTAACCTCAACCCGCTTGTTTGTGACATTTGCAGTAAGTCATTTGATAGTCTAGACAAACTAGGCGAGCATCAAAAGAAAGAACATGATATGTAAATACAAGTGCTTGCGATGATTATTGATAATGCGCGCTTTTATTGCAGTAGATGTTTCAAATATTGCAATAGTTAAACTGCAAAATGACATATTATCTATAGCTGAATGGAATCCGAGGGACGTCAAGCCTGTCGAGCCTCACAATTTTCATTTTACAGTGATTTTTCTTGGAGAAATAAGTGATCATAACGTTGATAGGATTAAAGAAATATTGGCAGGATTTCAATTTGAACCGTTTATAATCACCTACAGTGGAATCGGAGCCTTCCCCAACCTAGTACATGCACGAGTGATCTGGGTAGGTGTTGATCCGGAGGGCGCTCAAAAATTAACTGCCCTTGCAAATAATGTTGTAGCAAAGATGTCCGAGCTGGGCTTTAAGGCGGACAAGCCTTTTTCAGCACATATCACGCTCCTTCGGGCCAAGGGCAGACCGGTTAGCGCAAGCTACATCTCTTCGAAATATGAGGATACCACATTTGGATCTGATTGGATAGATAAAGTGCATCTAAAGAAAAGCGAGCTTACACCATCAGGTCCCAAATACTCGAATATTTATACTGTAGAAGCTAAAAAATGAATCATACACAGCACATGCCAGATCCTCGTACTTTAATCTCTAAAGCGCTTCCTCTTTGTGAGCCTACCTACAGCCAAGAGCGCAGGATCGCTAAAGTAGCACAAGAGGCAAAGGCGCACGTAGATAGTTATGTTGCACAGCTGGATGATGTTGTTGATGTCGTATTTGGCGGCTCTTTTGCCAAGGGCACATGGCTTCCAGATCATGCTGACATCGACATTTTCGTCAAAATCAAGCCATCAGTTGGGATTGAAAAATTCGAGGAGATGGGCAGAGAGATTGGCAGCGAGGCACTGAAAAGATACAGGCCTAAGCTTCGGTATTCAGATCATCCTTATGTCGAAGTATTTATCAAGAAGGTTAGAGTTAATGTAGTTCCCTGCTATGATGTAGATCAGGGCAAATGGCAGAGCGCAGCAGACAGATCACCTTTCCATACGCAATACATCAGCAGCCATTTTGATAACAAAAAAAAGAGGCATGCTAGGCTCTTGAAAAAGTTCTTCAAATCGGTAGGAGTTTATGGCGCAGAGATTTCCAGAGAAGGTTTTAGCGGCTATGTTTCAGAAGTATTGGTGCTCAAGTACTGCTCATTTGAGAATGTCTTGCGCTCAGCAGCTGATTGGCAAGAAAGGCAGATAATAGCGGTTTGTGATCATGATTCAGATTTTGTCAAGGCATTCAACAGCCCACTGGTAATTATCGACCCAGTCGACAACAGAAGAAACCTCGGTACTGCAATCTCGCCAGAAAGTGTTGCCAAGTTCATGTTAGCTGCTAGGACATTTCTTGAGAAGCCTTCACCTGAGTTCTTCAGAGAAGGTAATAAAAAATATCACTACCGTGTCCCAAGCAAGAAGCTGCTGCTTCCAAATGTGCTTGTGGTAGAATTTTCGCATCAAAAGAAAAGTCCAGATATTATCTGGGGTCAGCTGAAGCGAAGCGTAAATGCAATAGCAAAGCAATTAGAACTGGCACATTTTGAAGTACTGCGGATCTCATGTGTTACAGACGAAAGAAACTCTGCTGTCCTTGCATTCTTGCTTGAATCAATAAGCTTGCCGGCATACACGAAAAAGAAAGGGCCTGAAATTTTCAGAAGGAAGGACACAGCTAGCTTCCTTTCAAATAGGAAAAGAAGCAGGCCACTTGCAATCTGGGTTGATAGAGAAATGAGAATCGCAATGGTTATAGAGCGTAGGTTTACCGATGCAAGAAAGTTTGTCAAATCACTTCTGCTCAATCATCGTGAAAATAGTGGCATTTCAAAAGATCTAATTGTAAATGAGCTCCAAATTTATAGCGGAAGCGACAGGAAGATAATAAATGGGCTGGCAAAGAAGGCCGTTAGTGACGTTGTCTCAACAGAACGTCTCGTTTTTAGATGAGGAGCTAGACATAAGGTCGCCTAGACTCATTCCTATTATATCGTATCCTCACTTTTCGGAAAGTGAATACAAAGATCGAATTATCGAGATGGAGTCACTTGGAATAACATCAATTATTTTGTGCGGAAAAACAATAGTGAACGGTGCTCATATAGCCGGCAAGGGCTGTGTAGGGATTGTAGTGAAGGCAAAAGCAAGGAGCAAAGTATGTGCACTCAAGATAAGAAGGACAGACGCAAACAGAAAGACGATGGACAACGAAGTTCGCTTTCACAAAATGGCAAACAGTGCATCCATAGGCCCGAGCCTTGAAGGGCACACAAAGAATCTGATTATGATGGAGTTCGTCACTGGTCAAAGCATAATTGACTGGGTAGTAGGCAACAATGCTACAGAGAGCAAAATGTGCACACTAGCAGCGGCCATTCTTGAACAGTGCTTCAGCCTTGACGTAGCGGGCCTTGACCATGGTGAGCTCAGCAGGCTTACACGACACGTCATTGTTTCTGATAGACCATATATAATTGACTTTGAAAGTGCAAGTACCACAAGAAAAACATGCAATGTAACTGCCGCAGCACAGTCCTTATTGCTCTATGGCATAGTTGCAAATAAAGTGAAGAAGATTATGGGTAATACGGACAAAGAAAAAGTAATCCAAGCGCTCAGAACTTACAAGCATTTTCCAACAAGATCTAATTTTGACGCAATTCTTGGCTCGCTCCTTATATAGTATTTAATTTACAAGAGTCACATAACCCTCTCTGTGCGAAGAAATGAAGCGTCTTAAGAGAGAGGTGTATAGAGAGTAGAACTGCTTGAGTAGTTTTTTGCTAATTCAGAGAGGAGCATTGCAAAGATAATAATGAGGTTATAGTTGGCAAATACGAAACCAATTATAGATAGTTTCTGTCAACTATGCCTGCTTATCCTTCAAAAGGCAGGAGATGACACGGCGCAGTCATTTGAAAACTTTTTCGTTTTGCTAATCTTATTGATAGCGGCAACTAGGCCAAGAACCCTATGACACGCTACTAAGAACAACAGCC
>JALZEV010000145.1 GCA_030861865.1 Thermoproteota archaeon
GAGACTGAATTTGAACAAAATTTTTTGCTATACGCTAATGACTTGGTCGAGTTCTTTGAAGCGCTAGCAGAAAGTGGAATGATTTCACTCGCGCCAGACTCACAGGACTACTACTCCAATTCGCAAAATCTCTTCGTGATACAGTTACCAAAAAAGGATGCTGCAGAGCACGCGCTTGAAATAATCAAAGCTAATATGAAAAAGCAGAGTTAATAATGTCTATCGATCAAATGAAAATGATGACGCAGTCGCACCGTAAGAGGCAACGGGACGATCAAGGAGGAGGAGTCCCTCTTGAGATAGACACCCATTACCAGCTATATGGCAAGCATGCATGGGAAATAGAATATGGCGATCGGTGCCCAACTTGCAACAAGCGGATAGACGAATTTGGCTTTTGTGCATGTGGAAGCGCTCAATAAGACAGAAGTATCGCATGTAGAATTGCCGTCTAGAGGATTATTGTATTGTGCTTATATCAAATGTTAAACAACAACCATTACCATGGGCTTAGCTTCTTCGATTTGGACTATTATTTGGGTTGTGTTGGGCATAATTGTGTTAATAATCTTGCTACAAGTGCTAATTGGGTTGTTTTAGAGAGATGCTGGACAAATTTATGGAGAAAATGATCGAAAGCGCTACATCTGCCTACATCCCCAAGGTAGAAGAGAAAGCCAAGGCAAGAAAAGGAGAGTTACAAGAGATGAAGGCCAAAGTGAGAACTAATCCTGAGCAGGTAGAAGAGTGGTTTGACAAGGAGATAGATAAGCTAGAGAACATTGACATAAAGGAGATTGTCAAAAATGCGACGGCCGGGATTTGAACCCGGGTTACCAGATTGGCAATCTGATGTCCTAGACCAAACTGGACGACCGTCGCCCGGAAACGATCGACACTATAAGGTTATTTAAAGCGTACGCGGTCTACAGGAGCAGTATCATCGTAGTGTAACCTCTACTCTCAGTGACATACTCTCCCTTCTCGACTTCCTCTACCACGGATGTAAGAGAAATGAGATCATGGCTCTGGCAGTTATTGGCATCAATTATAATGTAGTCATCCAGAATGTCAGCACCTTTCATGCTCTCTTTGCTTATAGAGAAGCTAACCGGCGAGCTAGAATTTATGAGCAACAATTGATTTTTCTGGTAATTGCCAATCTGTGCAAGTCTGCCAGGTCTTGGGGTTGCTTTGATGTTAACGCGTATTTCACCTACAGGATGAGTTGTGAAGCGCCTCATCCTGTTTACTAGGACATCGAACTGGAAAGGATAACCTGCAGTATTCTCTGCCATCTTATTGACGCCGTCATTCATTACAATGTCAACTTTTTTGATAGTAGTGCCATATTTTACGATCCAGTCGTTGGTGGTCTTGACGATCTGGTTTATTATACCCTTTCTTCTTGCAGTTTCTTGCTCGCCCAACTGATATCGCTCAATCCAGTCCATATAGTCACGACTAATGTCTGTAATGAACTCGCTACATGTATTTTGGTAGTCCTCTATGCTAGTAGCTCTTTCAGAGCCTGAATCAGTCGCAAACATTTTGGATATGAGATTTATGCCGCAAGCCGATTTAAAAAGGTGAATTTATAGTGTTAGCTGTTGTTGAGTAGCTCAGCCATCTTCTTCGCATGGTACGTAATTATCATATTGGCACCAGCTCGTTTTATAGATGTTATGAACTCCGTCATGACCGAGTTTTCATCGATCCAGCCCTTTATAGCAGCAGCCTTGATCAACGCATACTCTCCAGATACACTGTAAGCACATATAGGAACATAAGTTGTCTGCCTAGCAGTATACACAAGATCAAGGTATGGTATGGCAGGTTTAATCATTACAATGTCAACACCCTCTGCAATGTCTGTCTGTATTTCACGCATAGCTTCTCTTGCGTTTGAGAAAGGCATCTGGTATGTGCGTCTGTCGCCAAATTCGGGTGCCGAATAAGCCGCATCCCGAAATGGAGTGTAAAGCGGGGATGCCTGCTTGGCTGAGTATCCCATTATTGCCACGTCCGCAAATCCCGCATTGTCCAGGCCAGTACGCAATGCTTGAACCTGGCCGTCCATCATTGCAGAAGGTGCCACAATGTCTGCACCAGCCCTCGCGTGGCTGACAGCTACCTTTGCCAAAGCGTCAATAGTTTTGTCATTATCTATCTTTTTGTTTACTACAAGACCGCAATGTCCGTGAGAAGTATATTGGCACAGGCAAACATCGGTAATTATCGCCACTTTGCTACCAAACTGCTTGCGCAAGAGCTCAATTGACTTCTGCACGATGCCGCGGCCATCAAATGCTGATTTTGCATTTGCATCCTTCTGCAAAGGCAAGCCGAATAGGATAATTGCGCTAATCCCAAGCTCCATTATGCGATCAACTTCAACAACAAGTTTGGAAAGTGGCATGCGATGGATGTCTGGCATCGAGGGTATCTCTTGCGTCTTCTTTAATCCTTCCTGAACGAAGATTGGAGCTATTAGATCTTTAGGTGAAAGGCGTGTCTCTTGCAGCAGATCCCTTACTGCAGGAGTGGTCCTTAGACGACGAAGTCTCACATTTGGAAAAGAATTAATGCCGCTGTTGATCTTGGTTTTCTTCATAATTGAACAACTTGGCCACTATTTTCATCAGCTCTTCATTGTCGCCTTCCTCTATCTCTTTTCGCAGATTATTCATGGGGGCTGATAGGACGCCCTCAACAATGGCATAGGAAAGCTGCTCCATGACCCTGGCTTCATCCGGTGCCATCTTTTTTCCAATCATAGTAAAAGCCTTTTTCAATTCTCGCTTCCTTATCGTATCAACGTTCTTGAATACCGCAATCACAATGGGCTCAGCCTTCATTCTCTTGATGACTGTATCAAATGATTTCATTTCGTCATTAATCAGCTTCTCTGCAGAATTGACCTCCTTTATGCGAGAACGCATATTCTTGCCAACGAGCTCAGCGATCTGATCCATGTTTATCAGTTTGACTCCACGAATAGTTACGACTCTTTCATCCACTGTCCTTGGATTGGATAGATCAAAGATCATCATGCTGCTGCTTCTGCCCTTTCTATTCGTCATCGCATTTTCTATCCTTTCATAAGTGATTAGGTGGTAGGGAGCTATAGTTGCCGTAAATATCACGTCGACTATGCGCAGCATTTCTAGAGCAGTGTCAAAAGCGATCGGAATCCCTGCGACAGTATCCGCAAATGCGTGTGCCCGTTCAGGGACTCTGCTCGCTATCATAAAATTGACATCACGCCTTTTGAGTACTTTTGCCACTAGGCTTGCTGCTTCTCCAGTACCTATCAATAAAACAGTCTTATTCTTTAGGTCATCAAAGTACTCTTCGGCAAGGTTCACAGCTACCGATGCAATTGAAACATTGCCCTTGTTTATACCAGTGGCAATCCTAATCCTGCTTCCGGCCTTCAGAGCTCTATCAAATACGACCGATAGGTTGGCGCTTGCATAGCTATGAGTGCGTGAAAACTCGAATGCCCGCCTTACTTGGCCCAAAATCTGGTCTTCGCCTAAAACCAGCGACTCGAGGCCTGAGGCAAGCCTCATCAGATGCTCAATTGCATCCTTGCCTGTATTGATTTCTATACTGTCTAAGTCCTTTTCTGATAACCCCGCCACAGAAACCCACTCATCAAGGAGCCTGTGCTCATCCGCATCTCTTGCAGTACCAAAAATTTCAACCCTATTACATGTCTGCAAAATGACACACTCGTCAAAGCCTGCCCTCTCAATAAAGAGCTTATGTGCCTTATCAATATCTTTGAATGTGAACTTTTCCAGCAGGTGCATGGGAGCATTACGATAGGTAACCCTTGCATTGATAATCCGAGCTAGACCAACCCGTGTTTCTGGTGTGGTTTTGACAGTTGCTGTTGTCATGTTCTGTCTTTTTTCTCCTCCCATTTCTGTAATAGCTCTAACGTTGCGCTTTTAGCCTCTTCAATCTTGTCTTCCTTAATAAGGTTCTGGATTTCTCTGCTTTTTATCACGGAATACAGGAACTCTTTACGCTCACCTACTGTTTTAATGTGCGGCCGTGCTGCTTGCCGGGCAAATTCTTGAAGCTTGGCGTTTTCAATATCTGCCTTCTTGATTATCCTGTGCAGTACCCGCTCTGCCTTTATCCTGATTTTCCGCGCCATTAGGGGGCTCTTGCCAGAAGTTGAAATTGCCACCTGCACTATCCCCTCAATATTGACAATGGAAGCATAGGAAAAGTCGCTTACAGCCGGATCGTCTGCAGCGTAAACAAATGCCTTTATCAATCGCCCCTTTTCTATGATCTTGCGATTGAGCTCTCTGTCGTTGGTTGCCGCTAGTACCAAAAATGCATCATTGTAATTGTCAAGTATATTGGCGTCGTGGAGGTTTG
>JALZEV010000148.1 GCA_030861865.1 Thermoproteota archaeon
GGTGTTCTTGTTCAGGAAATGGTCAAGTCCGCCAAGGAAACTATACTTGGGGCAAGCCAAGACCCCACATTTGGGCCAGTCATAATGTTTGGCCTTGGCGGCATCTATGTCGAAGTGCTCAAGGACGTTGTATTTAGAATCGTGCCCATTGACGAGCAAGAAGCGATAAACATGGTCGAGTCTATCAAGACCATAAAGCTGCTAAAGGGTGTCAGAGGAGAAAAGTCATCCGATTTAAGAGCAATTGCGGATTCGCTCCAGCGACTCTCGCAGCTTGTCGTCGACTTTCCAGAGATAAAGGAATTTGACATCAACCCGCTTTTGGTGCTCGAAGCAGGAAAAGGGGCCAGAGTGGTCGACGCCAGAATAATCCTCAACTAGTAGTAGCAGCTGCTATAGCTTGGTACCGCACTCTGCACAAAATGCGGCATCAGATTCGTTTTGGTAGCCACAAGCAGAGCACTTGCCTCCAGCGGCTGCAGCAGGCTTGGTTTCAGCAGTTTTGACCAGAATAATGTCTCCTATTTTTGAGATGCCATCCCACGGTACTTCTTTTTCACCTATCTTGATCGTTATATACGCGTTTCCTCCGCCACCTACCTTGCGTAGACCTATTTGCTCAACCTTTCCAATTAGCATCGCCTCACTATCGTATGCAGACATGCCAATGAGAGATTGCATTGGAAAAAAGTTATCACTTGTAATTGTAGTTGTGGGTGATGGTGCTGCTGTTGTTGTACCAATAGAGTCAGTGGGAGAAGAAGAAGAAGAAGAAGGACTCTCCTTTTCTTCTACACTTGAGGCGGGTACTTGGATAGAAGGCGTGGTCGTTTGCTCTTGCTGCTGCTGCGGTGTCTGGGCAGGAGCATTGAACTTGCGATATTGTGCAATTGTTGCATTACATGTCTTGCACTTGTACTCACCCTTTTCAATAAGTATGACACCTTCTCCAAGCTCTTCATTAGGATTTTCAAATACTAGTGCGGGTGAGCCTTCGTAAGCTTTTTCACATTTGTTGCAATAGTGTTTCACGAACCTATCCTCGTCAAGCCTGCCAATACCGGCCAAGAATAGCTCTGGACCTCCAAGGTTTCCCTTCTTTTGCTCTTCGTCTGTTACTCTTGCAATAGCGTAACCACCAGAGCCACGCAGCTTCTTTTCAATCATGTCTTCCGCAATCATGATGTGTTTGTTAATAGGCTTTGGTTGCAAGTTATTTAAATCTAGTCAATATTACCGATGAATTTTTTGGTTCGTCAGATAATAATGTGCGAAAGACCAATTTCTCACAATATGAGCTATACTTCAATAGTTCTGTCACATCAGCCGCCTTAGAATCTGCAAAATCTCTCTTTTGCTTACCTGGAGGCTTGAGACAGTTCTCCTAAGAGGGGAGAACTGCTAGTAAAGCTTGTTGAATTGTCAAAGTGTCTAAGTGCTGACCGCCCGTCTAAACGAGTACTCGTAAAACAAGATGCAACCGATATACTTTTATGACACTTATTAGAAGTTGTCTGTCTAATCTTTAATAGTCTGCTACGTCATAAGAGATAGCGTGCGATACAGAAGCAGAACAGACATTATTTCACAAATTCTTGAAGCCGCAAGTGGTGGAGCAACAAAAACTAAGATAATGTACAGAGCATTTCTGTCGTATGCTCAATTAAAAGAATATCTTAATGTTCTCACTATCAATGGTCTACTTGACTATAATTCCTCAGAACAGATTTTTAGAACAACTGAAAAAGGGGATAAATTTCTAAGGCTATACAGTCAGATCGGAGAAATCGCACCGCCAGGTTTAGATGAATCCATTCCGGCAAGAAGAAAGTAGAAAAAAGAGAGACGCGCACACAAAAAGAGAATATAGATGCTATGCCTGCTAATTCCTCTGCCTGAAAATATATTTCGGCAATTGTCTTAGGTTAAGCTAGCGTTAATAGGACGACAGTATCACACATATCTTCTTCCGAAGAGGCCTCAATCTGAGGAGGATAATAATAATAATAGTCTATGAATTTCTTTATTATGTTATCATCATGTTGCTATTTTGTTAGTCTTGGTTTTTAGTTTAGTTTAAAAAGATCATTTACTGTTGTCCGAAACAGCCAGCGACCTAACTACTTCAGTCCAAGCAGCGCTTATGTTTGCCCTATTATAGCCACCACCTCCAAGCGCAATTATCTTGCCATTGCAATGCTTGTGGGCCAATCTATGAAGAGAGTTTGTAGCAAATATGTGTGCCTTTGAAGTGTATTGCAAATGCGTTATTGGATCACCTGCAAGTCCATCTGCGCCACATTGTAGTATTATCAATTCCGGCTTTACACTATCGACAAAGTGTTCTATCTTACCAAATGCTTCTATGAATTCGTCGTTGCCAGCACCAGGCCCGAGCGGTATGTTAAGCTTGGTGCCTGCTGCTGCACCTTTGCCTATCTCACTTGCTGATCCGGTGCCTGGATAGAGGTATCGACCATCTTCGTGAATGTCTGCAAAGAACAGAAGCGGATCATCTTCAAATTCATAATAGACTCCGTCTCCATGATGTGCATCAATATCAATATACGCTATTCGCTTTATTCTATATTTTTCGCGTGCTGCCAAGGTTGCAATACCTATGTCGTTAAATATGCAAAAACCGCCGGCAGAGTCTCGTCTTGCATGATGCAAGCCACCAATGGGGTTAAAGGCATGATTGACTTTTCTCTTATTACTGTCTCTGCCGGTCACTACCATGTCAAGTGCTGCCAGCG
>JALZEV010000157.1 GCA_030861865.1 Thermoproteota archaeon
ATGCGCTGCCAGGCAGAAGACCGGTGATTTTTTATGGCTTGCCAGACTTTCTACCGACTGACAGGGTAAGTTACGCTAGCCTAGTATTTATGAGAAATGTCGATTCTCGATTCTGATTATAAAATATAGGAACGAAGACAAGTAGAAGTTAGAGAGCGTTTCTGGAAAATTTTGTGCTTATTCTGTCATTATGAAAATTTAGAATAGCCTATCATGAATAAACTCGTATTAGCAATAATTTGTGCGGTTAGATTTGAGTATTTCTACCATCACCTTCTTTTTGATCTTAAGGACAACATGTCCCCTTTGGTATGTCATGTCCGTGTGGACACTGTCTAGGGTGGTTTAAAAGTGTGCACAAAGCCTCTGTGAATATATGTTTCATATGATGTTCTATTCCACAGGCCATCTCCTCATCTATCTGGATCTTCAGGGCATCCCTCATAAGCACTTCAAGCAGACGTGTGTTTCTTACCATTTGCTTTCCAACATGCTCTCCTTCTTGAGTGAGTTGTATTTCCCCGGGGGCATATTTTAGAAGATTCAAACTATCCAGCTTCTTGAGCATCTGGACAACTGAAGGCTGGGTTACGCTCAACAGCTGGGCTATTGTGCTGACCTTGACCTCCTCGCCTTTTTCTCTAATATGCCATATAGCCTTTAGATACATCTCTATATGTTCCGACTCAGCCGTCCCAAGATAGAGCGGCTCCTCTGGTCTATCTTCTCGCCTCATTATCTTTACCATAGTTAAGAAGAACTCCTAATTGTTTGGATGATAATTTTTGCTTTCGTTTGCGCTTCAATGATAATTAGCGAGGAACATATTTATCGCAAATTATGATTCTCCGCTTTGATTCTCTGAAAGGAGAATCAGTTTTAGGCTGTTGAATATACTAAGAGCGTTTAAATATCATCCTCCCCTAAATGCGAGCCAATATGCATCACAAAAAATCTGCTACTAACACTAGGATAAAAAACGCAACTTCGCCGTCACTATTGAAAACTGACGAGCAACAGAAAGAAGATTTTGGGATGAACATATACATTTGCGAAAATACTGACTGCATACTGAATCCCTTGGAACAGATGACATATGCACTAAATGAAACCCAAGTCGAATATGGATCAGTTGTCATACTTAAAAACGCACCATAGCGGCATAATTACAAACAGGAGTTTGATAAATTTTGACTTCCAAACACATTGTTCATGAGGATAAAGCAGATGAAGTTAAGGCCTTGGTCGCAAGGTACGTGCTTTTGAAAATTGAGCAAAAAAAGATAGAAACCAAGTTAAGTGAAATTACACGCTTTTACGATGAAGAATCTTTGAGGACAATATTTGAGCCAATAGGCGATTCTATGATGGGCATAGTTGGAATTGAGCTTCCAAGGAAAAAAGAACAGCAAGCTCAACTTGTAAATAATAAGGACTAGCAACAAGCAGCCTTTAAAATCCTTTAATCTGCTTTTTATCTATATTATAGCACTAATACTCTCAGCTATAGCCATATCCAGGAGGTAGGTTTGACTCTTAATGAAAAATTTTCAAAGTATTCAATAGAAATTTGTTAGTCTGTACTATCTCTTCATAAATATTGATTAGGAGAGCCTAATATTTTGTAAAATTCTTAAATACCGGTCTGATCAATAGATAGGACTATGGGTAAAAAATCATTAGAACTAGCTGGTCCAGGCGTGGATGGCACAATTGCAATGCTGCACAAAGCATATGCCTTTGAAATGTCAACCTTCCACTACTTCCAGTATGTTGCCAACAATATAGAAGGCCTTGGAGTTTTGCACCAGGGCTTTTTTGAAGAAAGAGCAAAAGAAGAGTTGGGACACGCCAAAGAAGTTAATGAAAGATTAATGGAATTGGGAACTAATTCAACAGACGATCCTGCAAGATGGGAACAAGAAAGCGGTGTTGGAAGACTTGAGCCTAGCAGGTATCTATCACTTAGAAGTGCCATAGAAAAGGCCTTGGAATTTGAAAGGGCGGCAATTGGTCTTTATAATGATCTCGCAAATGCTACAAAGGATAAAGATCACGGCACATACCAGCTTGCATTGGGGTTGTTAAAAGACGAGCTAGAAGACGAACAGACGATGGAAGACATTCTGGCTGGACTGGAGATTCAGGATAGAAAGTAGAACTGCCACTACGACTACTACTACTGCAAAACTCTATTCTTTCCTTCCTTTTTCATTATCACACTATATTTCTCGGCATCGCTTTTGCCTTAATCAGTTTCTCAGTTTCATTCCACATTTTGAGAATCGACCTTCTAATATAACTCTGCTATTGGCAGGCTGCACATAGTATCATTGATATTATCGACGTTCATTTTTCGCAGGTGGCTCAGTACACTTTCATTAAAAGCGTCATATCCATTCAATCACTCTGCCATATCTTTTTTCTTCTTTTTCTTAGTTATCTCTCTCTATATTGTCATCTTTCTGCGATTCTCTAAGTGGAGAATCGTGGTCCAACATAAATCAACTTTTGCTGTCAAGAAACTGGCAATCTATTGCAAGGCAAATCAAAGAGGACATTTACAGACAGGTTTGTAAAGATGGTCAATGAATATGTCGAGATGAAAGTGCATTTTAGATATCACGGAGGCATTGACAGGAGTGTAAGGAGACAATCTAAAACCTGCAGATACTGTTCCTCTGATGAATAGGGTATTTTTAAGATTCAGGAAATAGTCAAGCTTTGACTGGCTTCTTGTGTCAGGGGAATTACAATCCTTAATACTTGTTGCGCTGCTCGGCTTTTTGAGGTAGATGCATAGCAAATTCTTTTACATCCATCACCAAGCCGTAGTAGTCTCTTACAATTTCTAACGTAGACTCAAAGTGCTTAATATTGCCTGATGCTGTTGCATCTGAGATGAGTATTACATCGTATCCATTATTGAATGCATCTCTCAAAGATGCCTCTACGCATATCGAGGTGTCTATTCCACAGAACACTAGAGTATCGATTCCAATACTTTTCAGCCAGACGCCAATTTCAGTGTCCTGAAACGCCGAATCTCGTCTCTTGATGACAACGTGATCCATTATGGAGGGCTTGATTTCATCTACAATATCTGCATCCCAAGTGCCTATTACACAGATTGGCTTTGTGCGTATTCTCTCTTCCCTTGACTTTGGTAGTATTCTGTGTGTGTTTGTTAAAATATCTATTCCAGATTTTTCCCTCACAGCCTGGGTGTAAAATATTGGTATATTGACGCTCCTGCAAAGCCTGATCAGTTCTGATATCTGTGAGATAACATGCTGGTAGCGGGAAATATTCATCCCAAGTTGGTCGTACGATCCACCTTTGCTTACAAAGCCATTTTGAACGTCTATTACCATAAGTGCGGGGTTAACATTATGGTCCTGAACATTGATAATCGTCATATAGGAATCAGAAGCGCGAAGGGAACTAATAAATTTGAAGTAACTCTATTCATCACCAGCAGCAGTAACAACGTCAATAATATAAGACGAGTCGGCAAGAAATTCCGGCCTTGCCCCCTGCCAGCCCTTTAATGTGACAAGGATTTTCCTGTTATAAGGGTCGACTGCAGCTTGGAATCTTCCTTTGCCGTTTATGCTGTGTTCAAAGGCAAAATGGGTATACTCTTGCAAAAGTGACCCAGCTATCTGGGGCTTGAATAAGATTTTATTTTCAAGCATGTTCAATTTCATTCCAAGCATCATTTCGCGCAGCGCATGAATGTACATGCTAATAGACCACGCCTGCAAGATGCATGAATTGAAGGGATCCGGTTTGTCTCCCTTGTATGTTTCTGCAAACATGCCGCTCTCAGCCAAAATGCGCTCCGCCATACAATTGACATAGTAGAGCGCCTGCTCGCTCCTTCCAGCCTTAGCCTCAGCTATGGCGGCCCAGCCTGTAACAAGTGGCCAGACAGCCCCGTCGTGGTATAGGGTAGGATGATACTTATGGTCTAGACTGCTGAGCGTTCGGACGCCCCAGCCTGTTGTAATGTCCTCTTGTTCAATTCTTTCAAGCACAGATTTTGCCTTGCGGGGATCATTAACTGCATCTGTGAGCAAAAGCACAAGCGCGTTTGGTCTTATGCTTGGGTCTTTGGAGCCATCCCTTCTTATGGTGTCATAATAAAATTTTGCCTCTTCGTTCCAGTATTCATGATCGATTTTAAGTGCTAGCTGCTCCGCCTTTTGCTTCCACCTATTGCCATTGTAGCTGTCACCTACTATCCCGGCTAGCTCGCTTCCGATCATCAAGCTTTCGTAAAACAAAGCCTGAACATCGTTTGCGCTTTTACGCCTGTCTATGTGATCCATCCAAGTCGAATCACGGATAGGCAGCTTTTCTGCCGTGCCGGTAAAGCCGTGGTCAATTAAGCCATCTCCGTCTATGTCTTTGAGAAGCCCACAATCAATGAGTGCTTCAATCGACTCCCACCTTCTTTGCAGGTACTCAACATCTGCCGTCGCCAGCACATACTCACGTATCGCCCAAGGAAAAAGAAATGTTGAGTCGGCAGAGCCATAGGTGGTAGTGTGCAAGAAAGCCTTGCCGCTTATTATCATCGGAAGCTCACCTCTGACAGCGCTCTTGGTAGTCTTTTTCGCCTGATGCTTGAAGAAATTGTCAATGATAGAGCGAGCAAAGCGGTAATCGCCAAGAGCAAGGTAGCCCCGCAGTGACCAGCCAGTGTCCCTTGCCCAATAGTTTGGAAAGCGCGGAAGCCCGGCGCATATCCCTTCTCCAAGGCCATCATACTCTGCTTTTAGATATTGCAAGCTCGTCTTGGCCTTTTCATACGCTCTTAATAATTTTGATATCTGGAGATTTTGTTTTTTTTCTGCCGAGGGAGACCTGAATGTAAGCATCGACGACGAATATCTTTTGAAAGTGTTTTCAGTTTCCTGCACAAGCTTACTGCAGTTATCCCTCATGAAGCGGAATTCTTGTAGGCAATCGTTGGCACTTGAAAAGCTGCCCACTCCAACAAGCGCAAGTTCGATGGTTTTGCCTTCTTCAAGCTCTACATCATATGACAGCTCAAGGTCGTTGTCGAATGAGTCTGTCAAGATCTTGCTTGGCCTTATGTTTTTTGGCATGATACCTATGGCTCCAAAATACTGCCTCTTGTCTTTCTTTGTATCTCCTGCGGAGCTTATCTGCAGGCAGTTATCGTGCATATTGAACTTGGTGATGTTACTCTGTGAGATGGCTGCAAGCCCATAGCTTGTTATATTGCCGTCTATTAGAAAGTGAAAGCGGACTTTACTTGGTACCTTTCTTTTGACGGGCCTCAGATCATGGTCCGTATGAGGCCTCATACTCATCTTTATTTCCGTTATGAATCCCCTATTTTCAAAGGGTACACATAGCTTCCTTTGTACGTGCAGGCCCCCTAGATCGTGGTGTGTCGTAAGAACGCCGTGCTCGTGTCTAGACGATAACGCAAAATTTGGAAGGCGCTTGCGCACACCATTGTCCATGGATACTTCGACTATTATCCTTCCAAATGACCTTGAGGGAGGTACGTACAACCCACCATTATCATACCGTACGCCCATCCATGTCCAGTTAGCAGAAAGTGCCCCATTTGCAGAGCAGACAATATACGCTTTTTTCCCTGATAGCACAAGCGGGCTTGTAAAATTCTTAAACATTGTGTGTCCTCTCGAAGCTGTAAGATCATTGTATGCCAGCGAATCAGGAGTAATATGGATACTATCCTTCTGATATCCAGAGATGTAGTCGGTGAACGTAAATGGAATGGTTATTTCTTCAAAGCCTTCTAGCTTACTCATTATCAGTATCTTGTGTTTGACCTTGTCATCCAAGCCGCCCTCTTTAATTATCAAGAACCTTGCACTCTGGTACGGTTTGAATGAAATAGGCCTGCTTTCAGAAAGCGTGGCCACATTGACTACTTCGTCAGAAGTTGCGATAAAGATCGAGTTCTTCTGAACAGGGAGCTCGTCGATGTAAATGTCAAGTGAAATAATGTTACCGCCAAGCGGGACTGGAGGATTCAAGAGCGAAAAGATAAGACCATGGTGCTCGTCCTCCCCATTTACTACTATTACGTTTTTGAGGCTGCCTCGCACATAAGATAGCAAGGTGTGGGTATTGTCAAGTGTCCTTGTTATTTTCTATCCACCTTTGCTGATGTAACACCATCTAGATCCGTAGAATTCTTACCGCAGACCATAATAATAAAATTTTCCTAAGAGTCTCTATAATCAAATTTCATTTTTTGTGCTTGAGAGGCACTTTAATGCAATACGTCAAGAAGGCAGACCATCTCTCCCTATGTTTCTCTAGTCTACGCTTTTGTACTTAGGAACGTCCACTAAGGATTCGAGACAAAACCTTCACTATTCATGGAAAAGCAACTAGGAGATGCTTTTAGTACAATTAACTCAAAATATATCTTAGCTCTAGCTTTTGAATGATTTCTAAGGGGCAGGAGAATAGCTAAAGACCTTCGGAATAAGACTCTATATGCACCTGGTAACTTGTTTATCTCAGACCCCCAAGTAAAATCAGTCCATAATTCTAGCCTAAAAAGAACGTGCACTTCGGGTAATAAGACCCGTAGACAGCAAGGATGGGCATAAACGGAAATCAAGTCTTTACTTAACCTTCGTAACCCACCACTTGCGCTACGGGCTAATATTATTCAGGAACAAAAGATATTTTAGAATTTTGCAAAATAATTCTGAATCGCTACTGTCAGTTGACCTCAACA
>JALZEV010000158.1 GCA_030861865.1 Thermoproteota archaeon
AGGACAGGTTGAAGTGGCGCTGCCAGTTTACTGTGCTGTCAAGTTGGCCCATGAAGACGGAATAAAAGTGATGCTTACAGGTCAGGGCGCAGATGAATTATTTGGAGGTTATTCATGGTATGCTAAGATAGTAGAAAAGGAAGGTTACAAAATGCTGCGCAGGCGTATGATAGAGGATCTTCTATTGCTCTATAAGGAGACGCTTGAGCGTGAAGACAAGATAACAATGGCGCACAGCATTGAGCTGAGGGAACCATTTCTCGACCCTGAAGTGATCAAGGTCGCGCTAGCAACTAGCTTACGACTCAATGTTAGGGGCGGAGGTGATAGTTTTGGCAAGCACGTGCATAGAAAGCTTGCAGAGACACTCGGGATACCCAGGGACATCGCCTACAGGATTAAGGAAGCGGCACAGCATGGCTCGGGCATGCATGGGATGTTAGACGCTATAGCAAGAAAACACGGTTTTGACGATTCAACGGTATCGGATATTTACCTTGAGGAGCTCAAGATGCGTGAGAAAATAGGAAGCTCACAGAGGTACGGCTACCTCTTTGGCGATAGGAAGATATGGATTGCAGAACCCCACATGCAGATGTATCTCGATGGCATATTAAAAAAGATGACCGGGTTGGAGCTTATAGCAATACAACACTAGACTCAAGCAATGTTGCAGCTTGAAGCTGACCTGATGCTTCGAGCAGTTAGGAAAGGTGCGACGACTAACGCAGGGATGCTTGCCGCTATAAAGAGTGTCTGAAATGGCGCAAGCACGCTTGCGCTTGTGCCTCCTGCTCCTGCGATCCCTATTCCAAGCAGCGCTGAAATGAGACTGCCAGCGCAGGTGGGGCACCCAACAAATAGGCCGCTTGTGGCTCCAATGCCTGCTGCAAGAGATGTCTTTGTCTGAAGCGACTTCTTTAGTCTAAACGCGAAGATGCTCAGTGCAACATTAAAGCCTACCAGCAAAGACACAATGGTAGCAAGGATCACATTGAGTGGTATTATCAAGATCAAAAAATGATCAGTGATATAGAGAGTAACCATGGGCATGTAGCCAGGGGCTGCGCAGCATGGTATTAAATCAAGTGAGGGTACTTCGATCCCTCTTTCAGTAAAAGATACATCTGCCCTGTATACAAGTATCTGCGAGAGAAATCCAAAAAATATCCCATAACCAATTGCAGCAACTATCATTATTTTCCAATAATTTCGGTCATAAAATGCTCCTGTGATAAATGAAATTAGCCTGTTGGTAGGGCCTAGTGAAGTCCGGATGTACTCTGACCGAAAAATGATGTAAGCGCCATATGCCATCGATGCCATAGAAGCAGCAGTTATGGCAAGCATGCCCCATGCAAGTCCTGTTAGTTCCTGCGACTCAACCCTCAATAGCTCTGAAGAAGGCATCGTCAGCCGGCTGTATATTATGAATGCAATTATAAGCGAGAAGAAGCCTACAAAAAAGACTCTAAAACCGCTTTCCCTTAAAGATTGCCATTTCTTCTCTTCCATGTCTGATTAACTGTATATGAAATCAGCTACGATTGCAAATTAAATCCTATCGTAGATCCGTAAACTCTTAATTCTCGGTAAGTCTACTATACTAGCGACACAATGTCAGGGGATCCTTTGCAAGAGGATGAGGAATATATTTTCGCCAAAATAAGTTATGTAGGGTTCGTAGACCAGCTGGGGCTCGAAGGGGTCGTAGTATTAAAGTCAAATGACGGCAAAGAGTTCCCAATGCGAGCATTCTCCGGCGAGGTGGCAAGGCACATTTCACGTTTTCAAGAAGGAGACAAGGGCAGCATACCTACGATCTACAACTTGGTTGAAGAAATTGCTGTAATGCAAGATCTTCTGCTGGTCAAAGTGCATGTCTACCAAAGTGGCTCAGTTCTGCGAGCAAATCTTTACTTCAAAAGCAAAAAGGGTGATATTGTACTTCGCAATTATCGTGCTTCTGACTCTATAGCGCTGGCAGCGTATTATGACATACCAATCAAGGTAAGAAAGGGCCTTTTTGAAGAAGCTATAGAGCGCTAGGTTAAGTCACAATGTCAGGCAGCTTCTGCTGCTCCATAGCATCCTTTATCTCCATGGCAATCCTGCGGCCTACTCCTATCGTATGACCATAATAATATTTTGTATAGGGGCTTGTAGTCGCCATTATAGGATTACCCGGCACGCGCAATGAAACGTCGTATACTACAAAGTCAAGGTCAACTGTAACAACGCTTTGAAGTGAAATAGGGCCAATTATGCCTGGTGGATACTCTTTTCTTGCTGCAACAGCAATCCTGTCACCCATTTCAAATACTTTCTCTAGAAGTGACTCCCTAATGCTCGCTGGGGTATGGCCTACCTCGATATTTTGTATCCGGATATCTTCCATTTCCATCTGCTGTCTTGCAGAAAGTGATACAATGTCGTGTATGTTAGTCTGAAGCCTCCGCTCTATTCCAAGAAATTCTGTTTCGCTCGTAAGAGGAGACACAAAGAAATTCAAATTAAAATAAGTCCCCGGCACATATTGCTCGATTGTTGCTCTGTCGAGATCTTCCTTTGTCACAAGTCCTTGCTCAATCTTTTGCTTTGACTTTTTCTCGTAATCTTCGTACGAGGACACGATGAAAAATGCTCTCTCAAGCTTGCGTGTGGCTTCCT
>JALZEV010000008.1 GCA_030861865.1 Thermoproteota archaeon
TTCCCTTCCGGCCTGACATATGCATAAACTGTCTATCACCGATATCGATTCCAAACTCCTTGGCAGTATCGGAGCTGAGAGTCACTGCTTCATAGCTGAGGTGGAAATATTTGTGGCCATTGCCGCTTACCCCAATCTTTGAAAGCACTTGTGAGATTATCCCCTGGAGTCTTGACTGTCTTGAGTCAATTATCGTAATCACTCGTTCACCACCATTGAATTTCTTATCAACAGACTTGCTGCCGCCGCCGCCGCTATCCGCAAGGGTTGTAGCGTAAAGCGTTGAGCCGTCCCATTGCTTTGTGTATTCCTGGTAGTAGAATGGGTCTTCAACAAGCCCTAACTTCCATGCAGCATAAGGGATATCTTTTGCAATGTATGTTGCAGTGCCGTCGCTCCTTACCAAGACCTTGTCCTCATCCTTCTTCTTCTCCTTGCCCTCTATCACCCAGCATCCCTTGTTCTTGCCCTCTGTTTCATACTTGGCAATACCATTACTTTTTAACAGCTCAAAGGCCTTGCTCCACAACTTTGAACCAACAATGTGAGTTTCGAAATTCAGCAAATCATAATGCACTTTCATGCGCCAGCATGTTTTCAACTGCTCTTGCAAGACCCGTTGTGTAATATCCATAGCAAAGCGGGCGATGTCTGACCTGCCTTCCTCTATCTCTTTGAGTACCAGCTTACGCTTCTCTGCAACCTGCGGATCTTTTTCATATATCTCGTTTATCTTGACGTATACTTCATCACCGCAGTATTGGTCAAACTTTTGATTCTTTGTTGGAGGTGTGACGGGAAAGCCTGCAAACTTGAATCCCACTACAATATCTGCTATCTGCACTCCGGAGTCATCAATGTAATTGAGGACTGTTGTCCTATGGTTTGTTGCCCTCATTATGCGGTACAAAGTGTCACCAATTATTACATTGCGCATATGACCTACATGCAGGGCCTTATTTGGGTTGATACTCGTATGCTCGATAATGATGTGCATATCCTGTCCAAGGTTAGGATACCCATAATTCTCGGGGTTTGATAGCACATACGATAGTGTAGCCGGCGACAACCGCGCATAGTTTGCCTTGAAGTTAATATAGCCACCTGCAGGATCCATTGACAAGATATAGCTGCTGCCTTGTATGTGTTGTCTAAGTGCTTTGGCCAGCTCAATTGCTATTTTGGGAGGAGGCTTTTTTAGATGCTTGCTTAGGAGGAATGCCACATTGCATGATAGGTCGCCAAATGCTTGCTGCGGAGGCTCTGATACATCGAACTCAATTACGGGGTAGCCTGCAGATGTAAGTGCCGAGGAAACAAGTTCACGCACCTCGTGGATTAAAACTCGAAGAGTCATGCTTTTACCCCTAGATAGTTAAATGCGACAAAATCTATTGCTTCAACAAGGCCTACACCTTCCCTTCCGGCTACCACATGATCCGCCTTGGCCTTAACACTTTCCTCGGCATGGTCAAGCGCAATACTGCAACCACAAATGTCGTACAAAGGTACATCCGTCTCACTATCTCCGATTGCGACAACCTGTTTGGGGTCCACCTTGAGCACCATGAGTGCCTCTTTAAGTCCATACGCCTTGTTGATCCCTTTTTCATTTATGTGAAAAGCGTACTTGCTATCCGATAGGTAAAGGGGAAGGCTGTACTCGTCTAGAATTTTCTGGCCCTCCTTTAGGTCAAAAGTGCGAAGCAATACTACTTCAGTCATTCTAGGAAAGACTGGCTTTATCTTTACACTGTCAATGCTTTTCTTTAGCACTTCGTAGCCTTGGATGCATTTTTCCTTGCTCGCCAAGAGCTTGTGCTCCTGTGGTCCAATTGTGACTACTCCTCCATTTTCGCCGATCGCAATTCTAGTCGTGCCACCAAAGACTGCAAGAACATACGCTTCAATAGATGACCTGCCTGTGACATAGATTACATTGTAGCCTATCTTTTCAAGGTAGCGCAGTTTTGCAAGCGCTGCAAGATGCACCATGCCACCTCCATTTTCAGTAAGGGTGCCATCAATATCTACCGCGAAAACCTTAATTGGTGCTGCCAAGGGCGAAGTTAAAGCACAATCTAAATGTTATAAAAGTGTAGTGAGAATAAAAAATTAGAGTTATACCCTGACCTCCATCTTTTGCCAGTTGTTGTTTAAGGCGGTGATGGTCTTGGGCCTGTGAATGGCGATGGAAACAAATAGCCCGGCGAGAATTGCAGATCCAACTATCACTGATGTTAGGTCATACAATAGCATTTCATACAGACCTCCACGCGAATGTTGTTTTTTCTTCTCCTCGCTTGCCGATTATCTTGCCCATTCTCCAGGCAGCTTCCATTGCAACAAGGGTAGGGGCAAATCCTAGCGCTACAAGCATTAATGAGTTGATTAAGTCTACCATATTAGAAGATAGATAGTAATTGGATTTTAATCCTACTTGATCAGGCTTTTGATATATCATATGGTAAAGCTTGTTATCATGAGCATAACTGATCTATCATAAGCAATTTTAAAACCTAAATTATCAGTTACCTAGTGTATGTGTGTGACCATCTGAAAACAGGCGAGAAGGAATATGACTAAGAAAAAATGGATAATAAAAGTGCAAAAAGCACTCTTCGCAGATTTAAAGTAAGGTAAGTAATAGTGGCAGCTAGGAAGATATATCCATCGTAAGTGATTCTTTCAACATCTCTTGGAAGGAATTTATGTCATGCGCGGTTATTACAGCAGTGGTAGTATTAGTTGCAGGAGGCGGAGCAGCAGCAGCAGCAGCTGCAGCCGTCAAGAGGTTAGCAGGCGGAACTATAGCTGAAGCGGGTCCAGTAGCAACATCAGATACATTTTCAGGTTGCACTGACGACAGTTTTGCTTTGCTGGGGCCTCTTATCCTTCTATCTGTCAGCGATTTTTGCTTTTTGACACTTATCTTAATCTTGAACCCGTACTGGCCGCGATTGCTCCATTTATCTACTTCCACAATGTTGCCTAAGCCAATCACCCTTTCACCTTCCGGAGTAATTACTGTAAAATCAGTTCTGTCTCCGATCTTAATTGTAGATACTTTTTCATAAAAGTGATGCCAGTCAAGAGGGTTTTTGATTAGTGCCTGTACTGTCAGAATGTCTCCCACCGCGACTTCCTTGATATAGCTTGGGAGAACTTCCATGTTGCAAAGCTTTGCATACATATAGACAAAATTATGCACATCTAGAATAAATAACTTTTGAAATGATAAGCAGATATTAGAATGAAATACCTTAAATTTTGAATTTTGTATATATTTTGTGCAATAATGCTATCAGAATAGTATAATATTTCTATTGCAGGTCTTTGGCTGCTTTAATCTCTTCTACTAACTTGTGTGCAAGAATCATATTCTCAAACTTGAATATCAGGCTGTCAGCGCTATTGACAATTTTGATCATCATATAGGGACTTTCCTTCTCTACTATTAGACCAACTACTCCGAACATCACGATGGTTTGTGATGGCAAGTCCTTTCCTTTAGCTAATTCGATTTCGGATACTTCGCCAATAGGGATTGTGGCATCGAGCTCGGGAATATTCATTCTATTGTGATATAGCACGATTGTGACTTCTTGTTCTATTGGAGAGGGTAGGAGGCAGGAGCCAATATATTTCACCTTTGATACAACTATTGGACGATCCTGTTCTTGAGTTATCATGTCGATAATAGCATGACATTATAGATAATATTAGCACCATGAATGTTACATTATTCATTGTAAGAGAAGTTAGTAGAACAAAGATAGTGTATATAATTTTTCGTTGGAGAGTCTACCTTATTTGTAATATTACACTTAAAATTCGAAAAAAGGTATATGTTTAATATTAGAGGCTATTATCCAACATAATTGGAATCGTTGAGAAAGGTTGAGTATGTTAATGTTGGCCTGACAATGCCGCGTCCAATTTTTGGACAACTCCTAAGTTGGGAAAAGATCTCATAAATATTGTCTTAAATTAGAAGATTTTGCTAACTGTTATTATTCTTCTCTTTCATTACCTGTTCTATTTTCTCTATCATAGGTTGAAGCCTTATTGGCTTTTTGAGGGCGCTTACAATACACTTCCTTTCAATCAAATCTTTGACCATTTCTTCATCTAAATCATATGCACTCATCAAAATAGTTTTTACACCATTTAGCTCCTTTATTTTGCAAGCGACAATATCTCCAAGCATGTCACCCAATCTGTAGTCTAAAATAAGAACATCTATCTTTCTACCTTTGTGCTTTTCTTCAACAAATTTTTCAATACAGTCTTTTCCTGAATCGACTGCAAGAAT
>JALZEV010000034.1 GCA_030861865.1 Thermoproteota archaeon
TTTCTTGAAGTATTTGTGAATAGATGACCCGTATTGAAGTGCCTTCTTGGGCTTCATTGCTGACTCTTTGGGCACTCCTAGTGCAAGAGCTGCCTCTCGCAGAATGTGCTTTCTTATCATGTCATCAGGTCCCTTGATCTTTTGGTTAATAGTAATAGTCTTGGCAAACTGGATGAACTTAGAGGACAGAAATGGTTGCTGGACTTGTATTCCTAATTGAGCCGCCACAGTTTTGATTTCCTCTACGAGAGCAAATTCATTGACCAGGCTCACTTCCATTAACCTGTTTATCTGTGGCTCTCCATCACAATAGACTTTACGATATCTGTCATAGCCACAGAATAGTTCATCGCATCCGTTCGCGCTCAAGACTACATTTAGGTCATTCTGCTTTGCAAGCTTAGAGACATAAAAATAGGCTACGCAGTTTTCAATGTGAGAAGTATTTGAGCACGTTATTGTCTGTTGAATATGCTGCAATGTTTCTTGAAAGTCTCTATAATCAATCTCGTATACCTTATGGTCCATACCCATTTTCGTTGCCATACTTTTTGAGAAATCGATATCAGGAGAGCCGGGGAAACCTATCGTTAATAGCGTAACTTGCTTCCTGAGATGATTGCACAACGTAGCGAGAACAGAGCTATCTACTCCACCTGAGAAAGCCACCCCTACTCTAGGGATTTCTGATATATTCTCATATACTGCATCATGGAGAGCCTGTCTTAAGGCAATCAATACCCTTTACATATCCTTTATGCTCAGATAAATGCACAGCCAGATAGGAGAAAAATGCGATTTATATATATATTCCAGACCAAATTCTGTTGAATAGGAATAGAAAAAAATGACCAAAGAGAGGATCGTTCTCAACAGCGATCTCAGGTATATAGACAGAGGCAACTTGCTCCGCAGTAGATCAGAATTATCTGTTGCAAAAATGTTATCGTTTCTTTCTCAGAAATACGAGTATGATGTCAATGTAAGAATGCCAGACGGCAAGTCTTTGAAAATTGATTTCAAAATAGCAGGCAACAAGTACATTGAAGTTGTAGATTCTGAAGTGGATGCTATCAAGTTTAAGAATATACGCGAGAAGTTTCCAACACTGGATATAATCGCTGTAGGTAGCTCAAAATATGTAAGCAGAATAAATGAAATAGACTCACTTTTCTTTTTCGATAGGGGTGACCATATGCAGACTGGCTCAATCTTCATTGAGGATCCAACGCTTGCATTTGACTATGCCCACATCCTGCCTCTGGTAGAGAAATGCTCCGTTCTCCATGGCCACACATCTACTGTGATGGTGGAGATAATTGGTAGCATGAAGAACAACTTAGTGGTTGACTTTGGAGAAGCAAAGAGGATAATCAAAGATACACTTAGTGCAATAGATCACAAGTTCTTCATTAATAAGAAATACTTGCAAAAGGAAGACGATATCCATTACTACGTAGCATTTGAGGGACCAAAAGGATACTTTAGCCTTCAGCTGCCAAAATCAACTACATACGTGCTGTCTGGAGAAGCAACTGTAGAGAAGCTTTCTTCGGAAATAATTAAACTGCTTGCACCCAAAATGCCCCCCAATGTAGAGGCTCTTGGAGTGTATATCTATGAAGGCATCAACAAAGGCGCTCACATAATTGCAGGCATAAATAAAGAGAAGTAGTAGATGAGGAGCGATAGGGTTCTTGTAATGCTTTCAGGCGGCCTCGATTCTGCTACTTGTCTTTACTGGGCTAAAGAAAAATATTCTGAAGTAATTGCAATTACCTTCAATTACTTTGGCAGGCTTGTGCAAGAAAAACGCGCCAGTGTTCAATTGGTTAAGGCTGCAGGGATAAATAACCTAATTGAAATAGATCTGCCGTTTGTAAAGGAAGCAGGAGACTCTTCTTATTACATTGGACGCTTCAGGGAGAACCCTCGTTACGATGCCCAAGAATCGTCCTATGTACCAGCTAGAAACATGATATTTTATTCAATAGGCGCCCACTATGCAGAATACCTAGGCGCCAAATGGATCATAGGAGGTCATAACCTGCATGACGCTAAATTCTTCAAAGATGCTTCAAAAAGATTCATAGACAAAATTAACATTCTCTTCAAAGAAGGGTGCCTATTGTGCAATGACCAAGCCTACCAAATACTGCTTCCACTATCAAGGATGAATAGAAAACAGATAATTAGGCTTGCTATCAAGCTCAAAGCGCCTATAGAACTGACGTGGAGTTGCCACAGGGAGGGCGCTGTTCACTGCGGCAGCTGCTACGCATGCAGGCAAAGAATCGAAGCTTTTGATGATCTTGGGCTCAAAGACCCAGTCTTCTTCTTTGTCAAGTGAGCCTGACTTCCATTATCCTGTCGCTACTCAGCCTTATGTTGCTGAGGTAGATTGTGTCAAATGAATTAATATTTGTCTGTACGTGTATGATACCATTGTCTGAATTGACACTTATGATAACACCGAATCCCATTACGTTGCCGTTTGAACCAAGCCCGACGAACATTCCAGTCATGTTGTCTGGCTCTAGTTGCTTAATGGGCGGTTCAAATAGATCAGAATGCGAAAACAACCTGTTCATGTAATCGAACTTAACCTCCGACAGATTCACCATAGAATATCCATTGCCAACATACCGGAGGAACTGATCTAGTCTGCGGTTCAAGCGCTCAAGCCTTGACTTGTATACCTGATTACTTGACCTAGCGTGGAGAATCTGCCATGACGCGCACTTATGCCACATCTCAAACAACTCCGCATTTTCACCTAGGCATATTACTGCATCTGGTTGTAACTCTTCTGCAATCATTGTCTTGTACTGAACACCACCGTTCCTCACATAGCCGTCTGTGTTGACAATGCATATATCGGCGAGCTGGCTGGTCCTATCAAGCATAGACCTCAATTTTTTTGCAATCAGTTCCTCAAATCCTACGGGAGAGATGCTTCCAACAAATTCAAACACGTTGGTGTTAACATCACGCAGGTCGACTACCTGTTTCGAGAGAACGGCAGCTCCTATCGCGGTAGGTGGCGCGAGGTCGCCCTGACCAATGTCTGCATCTATAATGCTTGGAACAAGCCCGTGCCTGATTGCCATGTTTGCAAGATATATCGCAAGCGTTGACTTGCCAGTGTCTGTATCGCCGACGAGTATCACGATGGTTTTCTTGCCTATAGCTAAGTCAGATACCTGCAGTGCAAGGCTGAGCCACATCGAGGTTCCTGCTTGCTTGGGGTCAGCCCACCATAACCTAGCGCTGTATCCAAGCATGGCGTGCAGCCTGCACCACCTATTGCCTGGCTCAAATGGAAGCGCCTTGCCGGCCCTTACCTTTACTGTCTGCCCCGAGACATCTCTTCCAAGAACATGACATGCCCCTTTTACAACTACCTTGGCTGGACCCTTTATCATTCTAACCTTGAGTCCGTTAGGCATATCTATCTCTCTCTTGTGTATTACTGTGCGGATTGCTCAAAATAGTTTTTCCAAAGCTGAGCAGTTAACGACAATATCAAAATTCTAAACGTTTATTTCTCTATTGGATGGTTTTACCGCTAAATTTGTCGGCCCCTACAGGCCCAGAATCTCGTCGTCCGTCCGGAGAGCATCAACACCACCAACACCAGCTTGTGCGTACTCTGAGCCTCATGGACATCATAATGGTTGGCATAGCAGGCATGATTGGTGGCGCAATCTTCGTACTGACTGGGCCAGCAATTGGTTTAGCAGGCAGCGCAGTCATACTGGCATTCATCATCAATGCCACTATTACGCTATTTACAGCAATGGCGTACGCAGAACTTGGCTCGGCAATGCCGGAAGCAGGAGGAGGGTATCTGTGGATAAGAGAAGGATTACCACGACCAAATGCGTTTATCAGTGGCTGGATGGCATGGTTTGCGCACATTATAGCAGGAAGCCTTTATGCCGTCGGCTTTGGAGCATTCTTGTACCAACTCCTTGGCCCAAACATGGCTGGCCTATTATCTGACCAGCCGTTGTTTGGAGTCGTCCCCTTTGATAAGCTGATAGCCGTGGCCTCCATTGCAGCATTTACATACATCAACATCAAGGGAGCCTCCGAAACAGGCAAGACCGGCACTATTGTCACTATTGTGCAGCTTGGCACTATCCTTTGTTTGATAGTTGCTGGCTCCTGGATGATGCATAACAACCCTAACTCGACGGCCAACTTTGCTGACTTTATGCCAACAGGCATAGCAGGCTTG
>JALZEV010000038.1 GCA_030861865.1 Thermoproteota archaeon
CGTTAGGAAGGGAAGACGATAAGGAGATGATATCGCATCCTCCGCATATCTATCCGCTAGAAAGGAGACATGAGACTTAGTTGTTGTGCCTTTTTCACTTACACAGGCAAAAAAGAATCAAGAGATAAGCTGTAGCACTATCTGCATTTGGGAGGTTGGTGCCGAGGCACAGGAACAAAAAGAGCACGCATAAAAAATGACCTTTAGCTATAATGACAATTTTTCAAAATTCATGTGATGTTGAAGACGCAACAATACTAGAAGACAATGGTGATTATGATGGTAGCCTCCGTCGAGAAATTTCCGGTATGAGTCTCACTTCTAAGCTTTTTTACGAAAATATATCATAATTTTCTATGATTATGTCATGACAGACAAGGATAAGTACTGCTGATAGGATCTAAACTCAATGGAATTTGTCGATTCAAGCGTAGTTGAACAAATAGAGATGAAAATGATTCGTCCATCTCAATTCGCTATACGAGATAAATTTCAGAGATCTCATCTAGATTGTGAGACATTGGTCAATAGCATAAGAGAGCATGGCCTATTGCAGCCCATTCTAATAAGGCCTCTTGAACATGGATTTGAAATTGTTGCAGGCCACAGGAGGTTTCAGGCATGCAGGAGTCTTAGATGGAGGTTCATCCCTTCCAAGATAAGGGAATTATCTGACAAGCAAGCATATGAAATTCAGCTTACTGAGAATATTCAAAGAAAGTCAATGGATCCCATAGAAGAGGCCGAGGCCTTTAGGAGATATATCATTGACTTTGGCTGGGGTGGAGTAAGTGAACTTGCCAGAAAAATCGGCAAAAGCGAAGAATATGTCTCGCACCATATGCAGCTGCTCAAATTGCCAGATGAAATCAAGCACAAGATAATGAACAACTCGCTTAACGTAAGCCAAGCTATAGAAATAGTGCAAATTCCTCACGACAAGCAGAAAAGGATAGTTAGTGAAGTCGTTAATAACAATTTAACTGTAAGACAGATCCGGGAATTGAAAATGACACTAAAGGAAGAAGAAACATTTAACAAAATAATTGCTTCTGCAAATGATGAATCAAGATCTTCGGCCATAGCAAAGAAAGCATCACTTACTCTCAAAATTACACTAGCAAGAGTTGATAATTTGATAAATGAAGTTCACACAACTATAGAGCCGGATCAGAGAGCAGAAATAATCAACTTCCTAATGGGCATAAGGTTGAGGATTCACTCGCTCATCGATGAGAGTATACGCTTCAAAAACAAAAAACCTGGCTCGTAGCCCCCGCCAGCCAGACAGTCAGCTTACCTTGGAAGGAACGGAGAAATCCACTCATCTAGGAATTTTTTGTAATCTTTACGAGTGTATGCAAGAGAATGGAATGAGGGATCTTTGGTTGGTATCAAATCATATACTTCATATGATTGTATGATATCTCCAAATAGGTTTCTATAAATATCACTTTCCTCATCAGCCATTTCTTCTGATGGGAAAGCTTGTATAGATATCCAATCATATCCGCCCCTTGTCTTGCCAGAATACAGGACAAAAGGTGCGTCAGCTGAATATTTCTTCAGACCTTCAAGCCTTCTTGGAAGGTGCTGCGATGTCCTAAACGTTACAAGCACAACTCTTACCACGCGGCGTTTAATCTTCGTGGTGTCAACCGATATTGTGTAGCCAGTTATGATTCCCTCTGCTTCTAGCCTAGTAATTCTTGATTCGATCTCTTCCTCCGTAGGGTTGTAACCGTAAGCTTTGAGTAAGTCCCAGATTTCTTTGCTGTCTTGTCTTGAGTTTTTGCTCAACGCAGAAAGAATTACTTCATCAATGTTATCGAGCATTAATGATGTCACCGCTAAATGTGTTTATGCCATATGCTAGTAATAGATGTTTTAAGGAGATTTAGATATACTAATTATAACTTGCTTTGTCAGACGCTTCCTATCGAATAGCATCAGCATCAAAAAACACAGTAGCTAGGCCCACGACTCTTCTCAGCAATATACTTCGATACTGGTAGTAGGTAGTATTGTAAAGAAGTTAGTTGAAAGCTTATGATAGAACCAGATCCTTCGAACCATCATGAGATCCGCAATTCAGTGGAAGAGACACAGAGAGAACATAAGAGAAGGATCAAGCTTGGAAACCCTGCAACAAAGATAGTTGAAATCGTAAAGAAAAATTGAAGCTCGACATGATAGCTATGGATCCAAAAGAAGTTATAGACGCATTGAAGATGTAGGCCATGTAACTGACAAGGTCTTAAAGACGAGGTCTATTCTTGTTATGTTTATGAAGCGAATATCTGATCTATCCAGACCAAATCATACATCATCCCTGCGCCTATTGCAAGTGTTGTTATTGCTGCAGCATATCTGAGTAGAAGGCTAATCTTTGCTGAATTGGCAAGTTTGACAAAGGGTATCCCCATGAGTGTGCTTATTCCAGCCATGCCTCCAATAGAACCTGCTCCAAAGATTGCTATGTACATCAACCCAAGAGGGATGGAATTGATGGTCGATAGCACAATAAGTAGCAACGCTCCACTTCCAGCCATCCCATGAACCATGCCAACAATGAGTGACTTGTGTCCATGTCCGTGTTCAGCGTCATGAACATGTCCATGCGAATGGACAACATTGTCTTGATGGTGGTGATGGATGTGCTTGTGTGATGATGATGATGATGATGATGATGACTTTTGATGTCGCAGTCCTTTTAAGAACTTGCCAATGCTCCATCCCATAAGAGTAGTAACACCTAGGAATAGCAGCATTATGCCAACACCAAATTCCAGCCTGCTGCTTACTGTCTCACTGATATTGACTGCAAGCAGCAATACCACGAGTCCTGCGATAAAAAGCGATGTTGTATGACCCAGACCCCATATTGCACCAAGCATAGAAGCACGCTTGATGTTCTTGTGGTTTGATGCAATTACTGAAAGCACTGCCGCGACATGATCGGCTTCCATCGAATGGCGCAAGCCTGTTACAAGGCCCAAAAGAAGGATCCCTGTTGGAGCCGCTACATTGATGTTGCTTTGCACAATATTGAAGAGAGGCTCAATTGCTGTATTGATCGTGTCCAATATCAAGAGTAAGTGCCTTTACTGGGATCTTTACATTAATCTTTAGATGCAAGATCTCTTTTTAATAAGAAAAAATTGAGGCATGGCCGAAGATTGTGGCTCCATTGCCGACATCGGCTAAATTTTTGGCTTCATCTTGTTAATAAATTGATATATTGCACAAATGTTAAACTCTGCATTCGCAAGACCAAAAACCAATGGCTATTCCGACTTACAGCAGCGGAGATCCAATTATGGATTTCTTCTTTACGCTCTTCAATGGCATTGCCGAAGTACCACTCTTTAGCTCCCCTATAACAGGCATACTAATACTGGGAGGAGTCTTCCTCGCTTCAAGAAAGGCTGGTGCGATGATGGTACTTTCAGGCTTGATAGGAGCGGGCATTGCAATTTTGGCAGGAGCAGACTATGGCCTAGTCACCTTCGGTCTGTTCGGTTATAACTCAATACTTACCGGAATGGCATTCTGGTCAGGACCTTTTGTCAAGGCAAATAAGGCCACATTCTTCATCTCTGTCTTTGGGGCGGCCATAACTGCATTCACATGGATGGCAATGGCACACCTGATGGGAGACATGTTTGCAGGTACTCGTGGAATAACTGAAGGGTGGGCTATCCCAGGCTTTACATCGTCGTTCATCTTCACGACATGGGCCCTGATGTATGCTAGCAAGAGGTTCGGACATGACATATGGCCAGCGCCTCCGCCTCCACCTAAGGAGGAGGTGGTATCTGAAAGTGGAAACCCGAGCCAAGTGGAGACATTCAGGTGGACTGTGGGGGAGTTCATGAAAGCGACTCTAAAAGGAGTCTCACAAGTCACGTTTGTAGGAGACTGGAGGACAGGCATATTCTGGGTAGTCGGTCTTACTCTTGCATTTGAGCTTGCACCAATGGTAGAAGGAGTGCAGGAGGGCAGGCCATGGTGGACCAATGGATATACTGCGCAATGGGACGAAAATTCGCGGCTCTACTTGGCAGGCTTGATGGCGCTTCTGGGTTCAGGCATTGGCGTATCAATGGCAATTCTTACCAAGTTGCCTACTGACGAGATAAAATTGGGGCTTCACGGTTTCAACCAAGTGCTAGTTATGATAGCTCTTACGAGCTTTCTACCGCTCACACCGCAGTCATTCATGATGGCTATTTTTGGTACGATAGGTTGTTGTTTTGTTATGCCTGCTCTGCAGAGGTTCTTTGGACAATGGGGACTGCCCGCACTTACTGGTCCATTCGTATTTACTGCCTGGGTTATGCTGCTGGCAACATCTGGCTTTCAGGGTATCCCTGCGGGAATTGGCTGGGCAAGACCATAGGCAAAACCCCACCATCCTATTTTTTTATTATTATTTTTGCAAGAGGAGGACATTAAGAGCCATGGACTCGGAACTTTTTGAAAAATTTCTCAAAGAATCAAAGAAAAGACTGAACGGAAAATCTGATTCTGAAAAGATCAGAGTCTTTATCGACTGGTGCGTAAGAAATAACTACGAAGAAGTAATACTTAGAATAAGTTCTGAAGGGAAAGGTGGGTGGACAAGGAATCACTACTTAGACTTTACCACAAGCAGGATCATAGTCACTAAGAAGAGCTTTCTAACAAAATTTGCAGATCTGGGCTACGTTGCCGGCCTTGCACCATATCCATATCTTGTCCTGCTAAAAGATCCAAATCCTTCAAAAATACGCTCGCAGGCAAGGTTGAGCGCAGAGGAGCTTTTGAAGAGAGAGAGCTTTTACATATGGTATTCCGATATTGCAGAATTTGTGCTTAGAAAAGGGATAGAAACACTGGTAACAAATATGTTTGGCAGGGCGATAGTTTCTAATTTTCTTCGTATTAAAACATCTTCTGGCAAAGAGTATAACTTTACTCTGCCAGTAAACAAGAACGGCACCTATGATCAGATACGTTTCTGGATTGGCGTAGTACTTCCCTCTTTCTGCCAGCCCTAATGATGAGGATAATGATAATATTGATTTTGATACATTTACAGGATGAATTATTCAGCGACAGCAGTAATATAGAAGATTTCTGCCGATGTCGGCAAAAAATCATATGACAGACTTCTTTTTGAGTAATTCAGAGGTACAAGAAAAATCCCTATTGAAATAGTTCATCTTCTAAGTTTAAAATACTTTACTCAAGCATGAAGTTAAAGAGGTATCATGCGAAAATGATGCTAGCACCAAGAGAAATGGAAAAAATGTGGATCTGGACAGCAGCCCAGATCGCAGAAGG
>JALZEV010000044.1 GCA_030861865.1 Thermoproteota archaeon
TGTGGTATTCCAAGTTGGCAGATACCAAATTCCGGCCTCCACTTGCAGAGTACCACTCAAAGGCAAAGTGGATGGGTTTTTGGAGCAACGTAGACAGACCTACAATGCGTTATAAGATCTTTGGTTATAAGCCTGCGAGGGGACAATGGAAGTGGGCAAAAGAGAGGGCCCTAAAAGCAATTGGAAATTATCAATTATATGAGAACAAATTCTCTCACATGGTGCTTGAAGAATACTGGCAAGCTACCAGCAAAAAATTAGAGTTTATCAGAAAGCTCTCACACAGGAAATACCCCGAGTATTGGATCCCTCCAAAGACACATAGGATAATCGATAATGTTTGGTTTGATATTGAAGCGTACAACTATTCTACGGGTTATGGCACTGAAAAGCACACTCAACTTCTAGGACGCATAATTAGCCAGTTTTCAAAACCTGATGATCTTATTGCTGACTTTTTCTGTGGCTCGGGCACTACACTTACGGTTGCGGAAAAGCTTAGCCGTCACTGGATCGGATGTGATTCATCGCTGGCAGCAATAGCAGTTACGAAAAAGAGGCTGGCTGGTAATTTTATCACAGTCGATATACATTAATTAAACAGAAGTACAACCGATCTACTTGTGAAAGCGCAGTCTGTTAGCGACTATGAAGTCTTACTCAAGAGACTGCAGGACAAACTGGGCAATACTGCCAAGAAGGCTAGGTCAAGGCTTGAAATTCCGACCCCCCAGATAATCTGGGTCGGCAAGAATACTATTTTCCGCAACTTCATGGACTTTCCGAAGGCGCTACGAAGGGATCCTGAAAAATTCCTGTTATACCTCAACAAAGAGCTTGCTTCTGCTGGTTACATAACTGGCGAGCGCGTGATATTTTTGGGCCATAAGACACTATCCTCATTTCAGGCGCTCATCGACCGATACATCAAGGACTACGTTCAATGCCCAGTATGTGGGAGCCCTGATACCCATACTGAAAAGAGCAAGCCAAAGGTCGCATTTTTGATCTGCGAGGCCTGTGGCGCCAAGTCATCAATAAAGGGCAACTATGCCTAATTTAGGTCTGACCTGTCGACAAGAAGTCATAATTGTAAAAAGGGCATTATCCAAGCCCGAATAACAACAAAGATGGGATTTTGGTATGACAGCTTTCTTGATCGATGCAGTCATCATCTCATGAAACTTAACTGCCTTTTCCAGTCTACATAGTTACTGCTTGCAACATCCTTCTCGATGAGAGAAGAACTTTTTATAAAACGTCATCGCAATGCGGAATATTATTTCCACGCATTTTAGAATTGTGAATGTATTATGCATTGCAACACCTAACTAGCTTGGTGATACATAAATTCTGAATTAAGCTAATTTTTAGCCTGAAGAGATATTCTTTATAAAATGTTTAATACGCAAAAACCAGTCAATATCAAAGTTTGACAGATTCTTTGTTTTTATGCTTTTCATATAGATGATATGGTATTAAGCAGCAGCTGCTACTTTTATTACTCTGTCATGCAAATTAGTTTTTATAAAAAGCTACCTTGACAGGTTCTCATTCAGCATAAGGGCCAACAGTGCAGCCCTTAGCTCCTTTCCATAAGATGCTTGCTTAAAGTATATTGCATTTTTAGTATGATCAATTGACTGTGAAATTTCATCCACCCTTGGCAAAGGATGCATGACTGCAATATCTGACTTGGACTTTGCCAATGTATTTTCATCTATTGTATAAGTCCCCTTGACCTTTTCATACTCTTGCACATCTGGAAAGCGCTCACGCTGTATCCTTGTAACGTAAACGACGTCAATCTCTGGCAAGACTTCGTCAAGCTTGCTGTGCTCCTTTATCTTCAGCTTGTCTTGTATTTCATAGAGTGACTCTTTCCTTATCCGCAAGGTAGGGGGCGACACAAGATGTATCTCGACCTTATAATTGGCAAGACCATAGAGCAGGGAATATACAGTTCTTCCATATTTTAGATCGCCTACTATAGCCACAGACAGGCCATCGATCTTGCCCTTCTCCTTCAATATAGTATACAAGTCAAGCAGGGCCTGCGTCGGATGCTCTTCGCTTCCACTCCCAGCGTTTATGATAGGGTTTTGTGACAGCTCAGCTGCAAACCTACTAGAGCCATCCAGAGGATGACGGAGCAGAATGACATCTGAATATAGATCAATAACTTTTATTGTATCAGCAAGGCTCTCGCCCTTTTCCACAGAAGACGACTTCAAATCAGATATGCCTATCGAGCTCCCTCCAAGCGATGCCATCGCGGCTTCAAAGCTCATCCTCGTTCTTGTGGAAGGCTCATAGAAGATGTAGCCAAGAGTCCTTCCCTTGCCAAGCTCACCTCGCTGGCTATGCTTGAGGCGGCTTATACTATCGGTGGCATCGAAGACAAATTCCAAGTCGTCCTTGGCAAAATCCTTTATCGAAACAATGTCTCTGTCGTAAAAGGGATTAGGCATGGCTGGTACCTTACCACAAGCAGACTATAATAAACACTATGACCTTGAACTCCCTTGATTTTTATACCCAAGGTTGCTGTCTTTTTTCTTGACATGATCCATTCAGCACTTGCTCTATCTAAGTACAACGTGTTGCGCTTTTGGTGAGCTTTTGCACAACCTTTGCTTTTCTGTGAACAGTGTATATTACATGATAAATACTTCCATCTCTTCCTCCTCTTATTTGGCAGATCGCAATATGGATTGATCACTTAATTATTATTATAAGAATGTAGGAACTAGAATAATGAAGGTTTGTTTGTAGCAAAACATTGTATATTGAAGGGATAGTTGATGGAATACCTAGACAAGTATAGATGGTCACTACTATAGGAGCATTAAAAAATTGTGAGAAAACTGAAAGCTTGGAAGCTAGCTCTTGATATTGGGATCTCTAGATCTCATCATAGAGAATTGATCAATCGCTAGCGCTAGGTTCATATCCTTTATTTTCTGAGTTTTCTACATACATATTGGCGATATATCGCTATACAGTATACAAGAGCCCCAATATTGGCATATTTGTCAAGGCAAATGACAGCATCTTCTTGGTTCCGTATGGTTTTGCAGAGACAAAGACAGAAAAGCTTGCTGACTACCTACAGGTAAGCGAAGTATATGCTTCCATAGCAGGCACCCGGCTCCTTGGCCCTATGACAGTCATGAACAATAATGGTATGCTGTTGCCCCCAATAGCGTCTGATGAGGAAGTCCAGATGCTAAAACAGTCAAGTCACCTCAATGTTGAGCGAGTAAAAAGCAAGTTCACTGCTATAGGCAACCTAATTGCAACAAACGATAATGGCGCAATAGTATCACCGCTCTTTAAGGGAGAGACAGACCGTCAGGTGCAGGACGTACTTGGTGTCCCAACTAACTCTATGACTGTAGGGGGCTTTGTCCAAACAGGATCAATGATCGTTGCCACTAATGGCGGTGCAGGCGTCCACCCCAAGGCTACAGAGGAGGAGATAGAAAAAATTTCAGAAATATTGCAAGTACCAGTAGAGCCGGTAACAGTGAATAGTGGAGTGCCCTTTCTGTCATCAGGCATCGTAGCAAACACGAAGTCAGTCGTTGTAGGCAACCTTACAAGTGGGCCTGAACTAATTATGTTGAGTAGGATCTTTAAGGCATGATCGTTGAAATCCTCTGCATAGGCAACGAGCTTCTATCAGGAATCACGCTCAACACAAATGCATACTGGCTTTGCAGCGAAATTACGAATATCGGAGGTGTTGTAAGAAGGGTGACTGTTGTGCGCGATGATATTAGTGAAATTTCCTCTGTAGCAAGAGAATCACTTGCAAGAAAGCCCAATATCTTGATAACTACAGGAGGCCTTGGTGCGACCTATGACGATATGACTCTTGAAGGCTTGGCAGGAGCACTTGGCAAAAAAGTTGCGCTAGATAGTGGAGCCGTCGAAATGCTCAAGAAAAGCTATGCAAGACACAAGCTTCATTATGAGCTGACGGAGTCGCAGCTGAAGATGGCCACTATACCTGAGGGTTGCACTCCGATTCAGAATTCTGTAGGGAACGCTCCTGCGATCATAGAGCAGGCCTGCGGCGTATCGATCTTTTGTCTACCTGGCGTACCGTCAGAGATGAAGGCAATATCCGAAGAGTATATCCTGCCACGGATAAAGAAGAGCGTAGGTAAGTTTGTTGCAGAGGAGATCAATTATAATACAAGAGGCCTCACTGAGGCCATGATCGCTCCAGTGTTAATACAAATAGTCAAATCTCATCCCAAGAACATGATCTATCTCAAGACGCATCCATGCGGCTACTACAAGAAAAAGACGCCGCAGTTAAAGATACAGATGATATCACGCGGCGACAATGAAACAGAGGTGAAGAATAGGCTTGCTGCAATATCAAAAGTTATTGAAAAAGAAATTTTAAAACGAGGCGGCATGATATGCTGATATTTTTAATTGCAGGGGCAGTAGGGGGAGCCACTAGTGCATTCTATCTTGCCTACAACTACCACCCACTACTGCTAAATAGTGCGATACATGGCGGAATTTTTGTTTCACCGCTTGTAGTCATGTATTTTGTTAAGAAATTGAATGTGCGTACTGGTGGCTTGTATCTGGCTGGCGCATTACCTGTGCATCTTGCAATACATTTTACAATAATAGGCGACCTAGCTCAGGTGATTGGTGTGAGCCATATCTTGCTGAATTTTCTGTCCCTACCGTGAACCATTGCATCGAACAGCAACCTTAGTTGCTTTGTCCTCTTGCCCATCCGGCCGTCACCTATTGTTCGATTGTCGATCTCGGTTACGGGTTTGACTTCCGCAGCTGTGCTTGTCAGGAATACCTCAGTAGCAGTGTAGAGCTCATCTCGTGAAATATTTCGCACTTCATATTCGATGCCATTTTCCTTGGCAATTGCCAATATGCTGCTTCTTGTCACACCTTCAAGTGCACCAGAGGTAGTAGGAGGAGTGACAAGAATGTTGTCTTTTACTACAAATATATTCTCAGCACTTGCCTCAACTACTGTCCCGGCTGAATTTAGCATTATCGCCTCGTCAAAGCCGGCCTTGATAGCTTCTACCCTTGCAAGCACAGAATTAGCATAGTTGGCAGTTGCCTTGGCGCGCATAGGCATTGCCCTGTTGTCGATTCTTATCCACGATGACACCATCATGCGCACGCCCTTGTCTATCTCATCGCTCGCTTTCAGGTACTCGTCCCATTTCCAGACCGCTATGGCAATAGACACTTTGTTTGGCAGAGGATTGACTCCCATCTTGCCATAGCCATAGTATGCAATTGGCCTGATGTAACACTCTTCCATGCCATTTGCCTCGACAGTTTCAATTACCGCTCTTTCCAGCTGTTGCTTGGTATATCCAAGATCCATAAAGTAAATCCTTGCGCTGTCCATCAGTCGCTGTATGTGATCGCTTAATCGGAATATTGCGCTGCCATCCACAGTATTGTAACAGCGGACACCCTCAAAGACACCTGTTGCATAGTGAAGCCCGTGCGTTAATACATGAATCTTAGCATTATCCCAATCTACAAGTGATCCATTGAGCCATATTTTTCCTTGTGTCATTTCAATCCATGGATCTTCGTTCTTGTAGAATGTATAGCTCTGACTGCATCTGCAACGTTTGTCCCCTTGTCCTCGACCACTATTAGGATCCTTGAAGTTTCCTCCTGAGCGTCAAGATTGAGAATATTGAGATCATGCTCACTTACTGTGCTGCTGGCAGTCGATGCAATCTTAGGTACGCGCCACATCTCATCACCAATGAGCGTAACTACTCCTCTACCATAGACTATCTCTGTATGAGGAGAGTAGGCGCGAATATACCTCTCATGCCTTCTGACATAGTCCGCCTCAAGGAATAGCAGACGAGTCATCTCAGTATCATCGATCAGATAGGGCGACAATTTCACAAAATCGTGATACTGCCTGTCAAGTTGGAGTGATGCCACAAGATGCGAGGATGCCGTGCTCTCCATCCTCACTATCGCGCAGTTTCTCTTACCGGTCACTATTTTTATCGGATTGGCATGCTCTAAAACTGGCGGCTTCTTCTTGATTATGGTGACATTGTCGTTTGGCTTGACCATCTCCGTGATAACAATAGGAATGTCAAGGTTGTTATCGTCTATCTCTTTTATCGCAATTGGGTCGAGTATTTTCATACCAAACATGCCTGCAAGCTTGGCTTCATTGTATGATAGATATTGTATGTATTCTAACTCCTCCTTCACGATCCTCGGATCTGCGCTTAAGACTGCGCTATCCTTTTCAAAGTCGATCTTGACATCATAATGATCATGGAGTAGGATTGCAATATCAACAGCAGTCCTGTCTGAGCCTCCACGCTCATATGTCGTTTCGAGTCCATCCATAGTCTTGCCAATAAAACCGCCCATGGATACTATATCGCTGTGATTTATGAGATCTATAAGATGATCAGCATGGTGTTTTGACTCTTGTATCATAAAGTTGGCGGCTTCAAAGTTGTCATCAGTGATTATCGGCCACTTTTCGATTAGCACATGTGACGATTTAAGGCCCATGCTCTGCATCACATAGTCCATCAAGTATGACATTGTTACTTCACCACTGTATGCAAGCGTTCTTGATCTTATCACATCAACAAAGCGCCTATTCTCCGCCGCCTGCTTGAGCGAAATTATCACCTGCCTGTAGAAGTTATCAAGAATATCAAGAAATTCATGGCGGTGATGGCTGTCCAAGTACTTGGAGGATATTCTCTCATAAATCTCTCTTAGCACTTCAATCTCTACGGGTGTGGAGGAGGCATAGCTTCTACCCACATAAATCGCCATATCAGTCATAGAGATGATTTTGCCATTATATTCAATTAGAGGTGCTGAGAAAACGGTGATTACCTTGGATTCTTGCTGCAGCTGTTTTATCCTGTCAACGATCTGGGGGATCATGGCTCCCTCTAGCCCAATGGCGCTGCCGCCAAACTTTGCAACTGTTATAGAAGTCATTTGCTCAGAGATCTCTGGGCTAGTTGCAAGTAATTCCCTATATTAAAGATAGGAATAGGAGAACGATCTTATATTATTAACTACGAGCATCAAAGAAGGTATTTTGATTTTTAGTATAACTATGACCTTAAAAAAAGAGAAGAAAGTTAAAAGATCTCTTCATCTTTTCTGGTGCCACCCAAACCCGTCTTTATGCTTTCCGCGCATTCAAGGCACGCGCTGCTCGAGAATGGGAAATCCTTTGTACACTTTTTGCATACAGGTCTTTTACATTCAGAGCATTCCATTGAAGCAGTTCTTGTACTGCAAATATAACAGAGTGTCATGATTCAATAATAATGTCATTGCGCCGTAGAAAAGGGTTTTCAGAATATAATCTAATCTAATCCGTCATCAATTGGTAATTTTTCTAATAATTACTCATAATTCTTTAGATATTAGAGATATATACCTGCGGAAGGTTGACATCTCTGATACATAACATCAGCAGCCAGTTTAACTTCTACGAAATTATTATCGCTTCCGATATCGTTAAATCTGCTTGTCCAGCTATCTCTGATAATAAAATGAAGAATATAGGGCAAGCACCAGATGGGCACATCTTCGCTTGCACTAGCAAGAGTGAGCGAGAATGTTTTGACCGGATGCTCTTTGCAACAAATCATATTTATGGTGAAAATGTTTTGAAAATAAAAAGAGGGGACCTTCTTTTTCTGCTCAATCTGGACACAGATACGCTCTATGGCACTTTCCTAGCAAGCTCCGATGGCGCAAAGGATATTGTGCCTGAAGCTTGGGAAGGCAGATACCCATACCAAGTGAAGGCATCCCGCAATGGTAAAGTGTACTCTGTCACAGGCGTAAAAAAGACCCTCTCTAGCACAGGGATCAGCTGGCGTAGCGTGCTTAAGGGCGAGATAGCGCAATCGCTTTCTCAATACCTCAAGAACCCCAATGGCAGCTTGAAGATCGCTAAAAAGAATGCAAATGACGACGACGACTACAACCCACGGCTTGAAACCACTACACTATGGGACTATCCTCGGCAGAATTACGGCAAGACTCAAAAGGGAAGCAACAAATACGCCGGCGTGACGCCAGCGTTTGTGATATATAACATGATCAAGCGGTACACAGTACAGGGCGACCTTGTGCTTGACCCTATGGCAGGAAGTGGCACTACTATTGACGTGTGCAAGGAGGAGGGGCGTAGATGTATAGCATACGATATTTCACCTACTAGGCCGGATATAATTCAGAATGATGCTCGCAAGATACCGCTTGCAGATGCAAGTGCTGGGATGATATTCATTGATTCGCCCTATGGTGACAACATTAACTATAATGACCATCCTGACAATATCGGCCACATTTCTGCAGAGACTGATCAGTTCTATAAAGAGCTTGAGAAGGTTATGATCGAGTGCTATCGTGTGCTCAAACCCGGCAAGGTGCTAGGGTGGCTAATCGGTGATCAGTGGGTAAAGAAAAAATTTACACCCGTCGGCTTTCGCGTCTACGAGTGCCTCTGTAAATATTTTAACACAGTGGACATTGTATGCATAGCAAGGAGAAGCCAAACATCCAACACGGCAATATGGCATAGCCGCGCGCTACGCTTCAACTTTTATCTTCGCGGTTTTAAATATCTTTTTATAATGAGGAAGTCCTCTGCGGAGGAATTGACTGTAAAAAGAAAGGTCAGATGGATGCATTACTCAAGAATCTAGAATTTTTCTGCCAGTATGCATGAGTATAATCTGTGCAGCTCTTGTCGAACCAGAATTGTGTTGCATGTTAGAGAATCTGGACATAGCTCATGGGAGTAGGGGGCGTAAATACACGTGATTGTTTCCGCGATGCTATGCAATCCCTAGCATGTTTGCCTAAATCCCAATTCGCTGCTATAGTTGCTCAGACTTAACACTTAGGATTAGTAGAAGAATTGCTTGCAGGACCTAGAACTATACTTGCGGGCTGCCTACAAAGCACATCGCAACCAAGTATATTTTTGGAACAAAACGGTTGATCAACATCATGATGTCATTAATCTAAAATTATTGGCCTGCTATTATTGCAAGAATGATGGCGATTACAGCTACTGCTCCTAGGCTGACGCCTACTATAACCCACCGCATCCAGCTAGGCATATATGGAACAAGGCATGTGGGATATTATTATTGTCTCCTGTGGTTTGGCGCTGTGCTTTTCTGTCACTTCATCTATCGCATAGGTCATTGCAATCTCTGCGTTGTTGCTTACATACTTGAGTGTCATTCTAATGTATTCTAGGGGCACTCTGTCATTTTCTATGGCAGTCATGATATCATCTTCGAGCATCCAAATAGTTTCTGCAGTGTAAAGGGTCTGTCTGCAAGCTGAAAATTGCACCTAGAAGTGCTTCGACGAAGAGTCTGTCAGCATTGTCAGTGCAAGCTAGCTCATTTTCTCTATCTTAAATAGAGGATATCTTGTCTTTTATCTTGATTTCTTTGTCGATTATACCACATATACATGATCGGCAATTCTCTTGATATTCTGGCAACTATACGGCAACTTAGACAATCGGAGGTCTTCAATCCATCTTTTTTGGCAGCGATAGGACGTGTATGTTGACTGCCTGTAAATTGCACCTTGCCAACTTCCCTATTATTGGTCCTTGCATTGTATTCTCTATATGCGCATACAGGTTTAGCGTCTTGGGCTTGACGTGCCTGTAACAATATAACGCACAGAATCACCTATATAACAGGCGTGATCTGAAATGCGCTCAAGGTACCGAAGTATTAGCAGAGCAGAGATATAGCAGCGAGGGTCAAAAGATCTTTTATCAGTTTTTTCATATGGTGTAATGGCTTCTCTCAAATATTTCCGGTAAAGTGCGTCAACTGTATCGTCCATCTGATACAACTTTTCTGCCGCATTTTTGTCTTTTGACTGCAGCGCCTGAACACTTATACGTATCATTTCCCTGACTGTGTAAGACATTTCTAGAACTGCACTCTTGTCGCAATTGGCTATTGAGCCCATGGTTTCAAGCACATCGACAATATCGTAGGCATAGCGACCAAACCGGGAAAAGCCATATGCAATTTCCATGCATGATCTGATGAAGCGGAGGTCGGTGGCAACTGGCTGGTAGCGGGCGATCAGCTCAATTGCAAGGTCACCAACTTCGTCCTGTAGCACTCTGAGCTGCTCCGACCATTCAAAGATGACTTTTTTTGTACTTGTCCCTTTTTCATATGATTCTATGGCAGTTGTCACAGATTTCTCTGAAAGCTTGGCCATATCCATGATGATATTCCGTATGCGGTCGATTCCAAGGTCTAAAAGACGAGTCAAATTACCAAATGTCTCTATCTTGCTTAGCCGAACTTGCCAGATATGTACCTTTCAGTAAGCTCCTTCTGAGGATTCTCAAAGATCTGTTTCGTTGTACCATATTCAACAAGCTCGCCAAGGTACATAAAAGCAGTGAGATCAGACACGCGTGCAGCCTGCTGCATATTGTGTGTAACAGTTATTATGGTCAGATCTTTCTTGAGGTTGTGTATCAGCTCCTCGATCTTAGAAGAGGCAATTGGGTCAAGGGCAGACGTCGGCTCGTCCAT
>JALZEV010000061.1 GCA_030861865.1 Thermoproteota archaeon
TAGCAAAAGAAGAAAAAGATGATATAGTATGCCAAATTGAAAATCACACAAGAGAACTTGAATTTTTCCGATATCTTCGCAAAGTTTATGCGCAGCTTGAGGTAAAAATACTGAGTTCCTGTGCCGAAAGGACCAGGATAGACTCATCAATCAAGGCCTACAATTCCTAAAGCTTAAGCCTACTTACGTCAAAAACTTGATAACAATCTTGAGCCAGTGAAGATTCTTTCAAAGGAAAAGACCAGCTATAGAATTATCAAAATCCCTGCTGTCAAAGAGGGGTTTTAGTCTTTATTTAGCATGAGAAGGTATTGTTCTTTATTGTTCTCGATTTAGTCGACCCAAAGCATATATTCAAGATAGAACGTCCCTGCTTAATTATCTTCAAGAATTGGCACACGGGATTCGGGATGAGCATTACACTCTGGGCATTCCTCAAAGCAGAGTCTACCGTCGCTTTCAACCGCCAATATCAATGCCGTTCCCTTGCAGGTCTGGCAAACAAACATCTCGCTTAACTCACGTTATGATACTACAGAAGACCTAACATAAAGCTTTTTTGGTCTAACCAGGACAGTTATATAATAATGTTATACGACATAGTCTCTTATATTCCACCGGAATTTTAGCAGTATATCAATACGGTGGTAGTGCTCCCGTGGGAGCTGCCGGAGCGGTTCTCTTACAACTCTCATACCGAGATATATGCTCTCAATATAAAACTGCCAGAACAGAGAGAATAGCTACTTTCCTAGGTTACTGTAGTTTTGAAACATGAGAAAGCACACAAGCGTCGGTACAGAATCTGATATAATTAACCCAAGAGAAATATTCTACAAATTATACTTCATAGTCCTATTTGCGACCTTTTGAGTATGTGGGTATGGAAGCCCTCATAATTCAAGCTCCAATAGCACAATATGCTTGAGCTAGACTTATTGGTGCGATCTCTAACGCTGGCGAACTTGGAAGCGTAGAGAGTGTGTGCAGTTCAATCAATTGATGACGTTAAGAAGCAAAGTATACCAGACAATAAAGTTAAAAAATGCTCATTTGCGATCAATTATCCGAGTAGGACATTTAAGAAGAAAATTTCAACTTCGCTCTTTAAAAGTCAAACCCAAGATCACTTCATACGCATCAATAATTGCTGCCGGTGGAGTTACTGATCGGCGTGGATTGGCTGCTGCATTGCTTTTATGTGCACAAGAAATTAACATACCATTTGGGGTTGTCGTCCATATACCTTGCAGGTTGTTCGTTTTAGTACGCTACTTTTCCTTAAATATCTTAAGCTGTCCGGTTCCTTCAGGGCTTACAACCAAGCGGTCTTTCATCCTCTTCAGATAATCTGCCAGGTACTCCTCGGCTTCTTTGCGTGTCTCAAACTTGGCTTCGCCCCTGAACGAACCATTCTTGTCTATAAGACTCACTGCGCTCCATAATCCGTTCCTACCAAGCCTCTTGACTACAAACATGGTATAGCCTATGCTAATAGTTGCCGCGCATATTTAAGACAACAGTTTGTGCTCCAATTGGCATTTCTGTAAAATGTCTTTTGCTGCTCGTCTGGCTCAGGGCACCAGCAGCTTAATTAAAAACTTCTAGATGTTATAAATCGACTTGACAAATTCAGAAGCCAGGTTTACAATAAATGTCAGGGAGGGAATGGTTGAACTTGAAGGCAAAGAGAGCTTTGTCGATAAGCACCTTGAAAAATTTGAAGAAATTTTTAAGATGGCTGTAAAGGAAGCGATAGCCCGGGGCGTAGAACAAAGCCTTGAACTAAAGGCACAGTCAGCCCAGGCAGCACTTCCTGCTGAGCTAGCTCAACAAAAGGAGGTTTCACATGTGATTGAGGAGCAGCAGACTATTACGCAACGTCACAAGTCAAACGGCAGTACCACTAAGCATTCGGCCAGACCCGCAATAACGATACACCCAATACCTGTAGACCTTAAAGCAAACGAGAGCAAGATCGGCCTCCGTGAATTCTACGCAGATAAAAAGCCGGCCAACCACTATGAAAAAACTGCTGTCTTTGTCTACTATCTGACAAAGTTCAACAACCAGCAGGAGGTCAAGTTCGGCGAGATACTGTCATGCTATGACGAAGTAAATGAGAAAAAGCCCAGCATCGCTGACATTGTAAAGAATTCTATCCGATACAAGGGGTGGCTTGACCAAGGCTCTGAAAAGTACACTGTATTACTTACTATCTCCGGAGAGAACTTTGTAAAATTTGACCTGCCAGCTCAAAACGGAAAGAAGGAAGAACAACAGCAACACCCTGCAACGGTCGCCACTAATTAGGCGCGCCACCAATCAAATCCAACGAAATCTACCTTTTTCTGTTTTATTTTTGGGATCGCTAAAATGAATTGCTTTTTTACTGTAGTTGCAAGCCTTCCAGCCAGAACGATGCCAGTCGCAGCAAGGTCGTCTGTGGTTCTAAAGACCTGCACTAGGTAAGGTGCATGGTCTATTCCTGGTCCCTGTTCATAAACTGCAAAGTCGCATCCAAATTTGATCCCAGGCGTAACAATGTAGCCTTTGTCACGTAGGTCATGATAAACTAGGTAGTTAGCATCAAAGTCGACGAACTGCTCTTTGCATATCTTCTTTATTTTGGAAAAAGGAACAGGATTGCCGTCAATATGAAATACTTGCAACTTATTCTTCTCTACAAGGTAGCATCCTTCTATTAGGTCAAGCACGAGTGGCGCGTCAAATTCCGTACCTTTAGGCTTAGAGATTCCAAGCGGCTTACCATAATAGCCATTGCCAAAAAGTGACCTTGAATCCGAAATATCCCATACTATTATCCGGTTTTCAACCAGCCTGCCAGTGATCATTTCTTACATGCTCAAGGTCAGAATTGTGAAGGAGTCAGACGCTTCCTGGCATTTGTCCACCATACCCTCAATACCTTCAACTGCGTCCTTGAGTAGCAGCAGATCCTTGGTACTTGAAATTTCGTTAAGCGCCTTGACGATAACGGCCCTATGTTTCACATCTACCTGGCGCTCCAGGGTCTGGACATCTCGCGCAATATTCATTGCGTTTGATGGATTAATTGAAAGGGCACGGCCCATTTCATTTAACTTGAAAATAGTATCCACAACCATACCGACGAGTTGGTTTAGGTCGTTGTCAAATGAGGCCTTCTTTAAGATCATTGGCTTAATATTAGCAAGTCTGAAGGCAACACCACTGATATAGCCTGCAATATCGTCGATAATATAAGCAGTTCTCAAGATATCTTCCCTGTTTGTCATGAGGCTGCCTATCTCGGCAACCTCGCGGGTTATCTTCCTGCAGAGGTTCTCGACCTCTTCTTCAGTCTTTGTCATACGTTCAAGACACTGGCGAGTATTCATTTCATCGCCTTTGATGAGTGATGTGGTCAGCGTTGATAAATCCCTTGAAGAGTTCAAGATTTTTGTGATTTCATCCTGCAAAACGGCCAGAGCTTTTCTTTTGGCCTGAACCTCTAGTTCCCCGCGATACAATAATGCCAAAATATCCCGTCAGGCTAATAATTCTATCGCTGCTAAGCACAAATGTATATAGGTACGGTCTGCAGACTTATTTTATCAATTGCAAAATCTTGTGTCTGACTTCGACGATGCTTTCTCATTATAGTAGTAGCAGCACTTTTGCTGTTCTGGTCTTAGTTCATATAATCCTCAAAATCTATATTTCAAAAGCCATAGAATATCTCTGTTAAGAAAGTGAATTGCAGAGCCTAAACAAGCATAAACAAAAAGTCATAGGTTTCCACCTCATCAGATGGGGGCAATCAAAAGATTACATGTCTCAGACACGTTAGGTTCCTATAGAGTGGGACATTGAACCAATAGTGAAAACTTAGAAAAACATTCTTCAAATAAGCCAAGAGAAGGAAGGAGATAAGTGATATCAAACAAAATGACAGAAAAACTCGAAGTAATCATGATGACAGTATTCTTCTAGTTAAACAGATTGGACAGCGAAACAACAAGAAGAAGAAGAAGAAAAAGAAGTTACTCTTGACTTGCAGCGCCTAGAAACGCCTGAGGAACTTGGGCTTGAGCATATCTGGATGCGATTTCAAACTCTTAATCACAGTAAGCAGCTTTTCTCTATCTTCAGGTATCGTACCGCCTATGGAATAGACATTTGAAGCATGATTTGCTCGGAAGATTACGCGTCGACTGGGCTTGAAGTCAGCAATGAGCCTATCTAACTCGTCTAGGATGTCTAAATCCTCCAGTGGCACAAATGGCTCGCCAAATTTGTTCATGAATTCCTCGTATATACCCTCTTCAAGGTGAAGCGTCAGTGCACCGGCGTAGTCAGGAGAGGTTTCGCTAAGTACGCGAGCAGTGTCTGCAATATGCTCTCTAGTATACTTCTTGCTTCCGAGTCCTAGGATTATCATGCAAGACAGGATGTAACCGTGATGTTTGATCTTTTGGCATGCCTGAAGGATCGTCTTGTAGCTTGCGCCTTTCGTCACTTTCCTAAGCACGATGTCGTTTCCGCTCTCGATTCCCACGTACATCATATGGAGTCCGGCAGCCCTTATTTCCCTGAGTTCATCATCCTTCTTCTGTAGAATGTTCTTTGGCATAGCATAACATGAAATCCTTTCGAGTCGCGGAAAATTTGCCCGGAGGTACTTTAGAATCTCTACCATTCTGTCCTTTGGAAGATTGAGCGCATCACCATCTGCTAGAAAGATCCTGCGCGTATCTGGGTAGAACTTGGCTGCCATATCGATCTCAGACTTAATTTCCTCCCAGGGTCGCTCCACGTATTCTTTCGTACGGTACATATTGCAAAATGAACACTTGTTGAAGGAGCAACCAAGTGTCACTTGAAATATCGTAGAGTCGGCCTCTGATGGGGGACGATAAAGAGGGTAATCGTAAACTATCTCCATTCTTACTGGGTCATATAGGGCAAACATGCATTAATAATTGTTTTACGCAGGAACTCTATTCTGTGCGAGAGATGACTATATGCATTTGAATATAAAGTATATTTTCCGTAGTAGAGAGGTCACATCTAAGGGTCAAGAGGAACAGAGGAAAACTATCATGGAAAACCAAATTTTGCAGGATCGATACCAATGGGTTAGAAATTGGCACAAAGCTAAGCAATGCAATCTTGCATTAAACATGACAGAACTAATGAAATATAGAATTAGGGTCAGTTCGTCGCGAGATCTTCATCGCTTTTGCTCAGCCTGGAGCAGCAAACTCACTTCATCCCCTTTTTTTTCTAAGGAGATGTAGTCACTTAAATCTTAGCACTGAAGGCATATTCTAGAGCAGTACTATGATGCATGAGAATATGCCCGAGCAACTACAGTACCAACAGCTTAGGATGCAAATTCGTGCATAAGAATTGATAGCTGTTATAAAACAACTGCTCTGCTGCACCAATACTTTGGCTCACATTCGTCCTAGCTTTATCAATATCTCGACAATTCTCTATATTGTGCTCTGCTAGCTATGAAAAGTATATGATATTTTTTATCTAAATCAGGCCAAACGATTAAATGGATTGTTTAGCAAAAAATGCTCTCTGATCAATTGGGAAATTAATTATCAAATAAGTGCTACTTGCTGACTATTACGTTTCTCCTTATTCATCTCTTGAGCCAGGATTTAATTACTAGACAGCATATAATTCAACAATAGGCAGATGCCGTTCTCTTTATTCTATCCTTCATTGAATAGCAGGATAATTGGCTTTACATGGACTGAGATGATGAATCTATTAAAGAATCCTTTAAATGCGAAATGTTATTATACATTTTGATGAAATCAAATTTATACTATGTTGGGATCCTAGCTGCGAGCCTTTTAGTATTAAGTGGGCCAGCTAGTTTCGCAACCCCCACTGATTCAACCCAATTGACGGAGACAACGGACCAAACACAGACACCGCAAGAAGGAACTGTGACAGTAGAAGTTGGTCAAGGCAGTACCCCCGCTGTTCAAAACTTTACCTTTAGCCCACAAACAGTTGAAATCAATGCAGGAGAAAGCGTGACTTGGTCTAGCCCAGCTGAAATATTGGATTTCCATACAGTAACCTTTGTCTTAGACCAGAACGTAATATCTGAGTTATTAGTACCATTTGCTGTCCCGGGAGACATGGACTTTGAACTACTGCCACCATTTAACGTTGGCGAGCCTTTCATAATACCGACTCCAGACGGCAGAGAAGCAATTCTAGCGGCCAACAAAATTGCATGGTATCCTTCAGCAGTTGATGCAAACAATCAGACAACCTTCTTCAATGGAACAGACATACAATATACAATGGACGGCACTGAAAAGGTCATAAATTCTGGCATAATACAACCTCCATTTCCCCCCACAGGTGGAGTTGTTGACCAGAACACCAATGCAACAGATGCAGAAGGAGAGATACGAGAGGTACCAGGAGCCGTTGTAACTGATGAAACAACGACAACGGATAATGCGACGACCGATATCCTGACGCCGCCAGAGGAAGAAGTAACACCCGAAGCAATAGAAGAAGGAGGAGAAGGAGAACCACCGGTGGTCTTCCCGTTCCCGATAGTTAGCTCCTTTACCGTAACATTTCAAGAGCCTGGCACATATCAATACTACTGTGCGGTCCATCCATGGATGGGCGGTCAAGTAGTCGTACAAGGAGACACTCCGACTGAAACACAACCACAACCAGAACCACAAGCACAGACTCCGACTGAAACACAACCACAACCACAGAAT
>JALZEV010000074.1 GCA_030861865.1 Thermoproteota archaeon
ATAGATATTATCTCCTGCCATAGCTATAGAGGGGCACTCAGAGATCTTGGGATTATTGCTCAGATTGAATACTTGTTGTATTGAATTATCACCGGTCATTTCTAGTAGAAGGATTTCTTCATTGCCTCCTGAAACCGAGGCTTGAGCTGCTACATATGAAAACTGTTCATTGTAAGCACCAACTTCTACATTTAAGGGATTTACGAATGTGCCATTCTCGTCAATTGTTACAGGCTCTGAAAAGCTCCTTCCTCCATCAATACTCTTTGTGAAAAATATATCGTATACATCTAGTGTATGAAGTCCTCCAGATACCGCATAAACAGTCTCATCAAAGGCCGCTATCTGCAGCTCGCCAAAAGCGTCTTCGCGGTTCAGCTTTACGATGTTATCAAAAGTATTTCCAGCATCTAAACTCCTTACAAAAAAGAGGCCCGAATTATTTATTTCATCTGAATTCTCAGGCAACATATTCCAAGCTATGTAAACACTGCCTTTGTATGCTGCTACCTTTGGGAAGGTTTCTTCATTGGCATTGCTGCTAATATTTACCGTACTGCCAAATGTTGCCCCGCCGTCAGCGCTTGCCCTTACTAAAATATTTGTGTTAGCACCTTCACCTTGGTCCAACCAGACAACGTAAACATTGTCTCCAAAAACTGCTATCTCTTGGTTAAATGAGTCAGATGTATTGTTGCTGAGGTTTTTAATTTTGTCAAAACTTGTGCTGTTGTCTTCGCTCATTGTGAAAAGTACTAGCATTAAGCAATGATGCAAGAGGATAAAATTGAACAATTGTGGTAGACATTGTTGTACTTCATTTATGATGATAGTTGCAAGGTGATGGTAGAGAGAGCATTTATTTCGCGTCTTTTTGTTTGATTGAAAGGAAAATAGGCTATGCTTCGCTCATCTTGTGCTAGTCAAATTTTTTCATAATATTATAGTAAGGTGATGTCTTATGTCTGTCAACGCATTTCCCGCATATCGACCTATCGCCGTATTTCTTGTGACACTGGCATTCGCAAATGCTCGTTATAGATACCAAGCAGTGAAAAAATCCAATAGAAATTATTTAAAGGTACTTGGATCGGTGGAATTTTTTATTGCAGCGCCTTCTATCATGAGATGGTGGTTTTGATTAAATAAGATCGGTTTTAGCGCTTCTGATGGACAGGGAGGGGATAAAATATACTCTGTTTCAGAGTTTAAGCATTGACAAGAACTCTCATTAGCCTCTAAGTGCCTGGAACACTTCTTGACTATGACCCGCGGGTCTGACTTTTTTGAAGATCTTTACTATCTTGCCTGTCTTGTCAACAAGAAAGGTGGACCTGTTGACACCCATGTATTCTCTTCCCATGAATTTCTTGAGTCCATAGACGCCATACTTTTTTGACACTTCATCCTCAGTATCAGCAACAAGGGGATATGGAATAGCCATATTTTGACGAAACTTTTCGTGCGATGCCTCATCATCAGGTGATATACCAACGATCTCAATTCCAGCCTCTTTGAACTTTTCGTAGTCTCGGGTAAATTCGGTTGCTTCTGTAGTGCAACCAGGAGTGAAGTCTTCGGGATAGAAGTAGACTACAACATCTCTTTTACCATGAAGATCGGATAGGTTGTACGTTTTTCCCTGCTTGTCCCTCATTGTAAAGTCTGGTGCAATGGTTCCTTCGCTAAGCTCGACCGGATTTTCTTGCATAACAGACAAATGGAAAAAGCAGACTTAAAAAGTTAGTAGTGGAGCGTTATACGTGCGCATGTTGTATTCCTTTGCTGCTATTCACATTTTAGTGCCCAATACATTGCAGGATGTGCCGCAAAAAAGAATTATGCATTATTATTATTATTTCTAACCAAAGACAAAGGTGTAAAATACAAAGTTATCAGAACGCGGGATAATCTCTATTTCGAATGCTTCTGGTTTTTCTGTTCTAACCAAATTGTACATGAACGGCCATTCGATGCTGGCGACGCTTATATCGCCCTCAAGCTTGGCATCTCTACCAAGCTGCTCTTTCGTTAGGTGGTTACCGTCCAGTTTGACCTCCATCTTCGCCGGCTTGCCGTCAGAAGTCCCGATTATGCCATGCACTCGCTTGGCAGTATTGTATTTCATTATGACTGCTGCATTCTGATCCTTACCGCCACGTCTATATTGAATCCCCTCACGTTGCCATATCCAGCTTCCACGTAGATATACAACATTAGCATCGTGCGAGCCGGGATCGACCATGAAATTCAGACTATCGGGCTTGAGTGTCTGGTTATTTCCAAATCGCCGCAAGCGTGAATAGCCTACGCATATCTCAGGAGCCATCCCATAAAAGTGCATGCCATAGACGTCATAAATCTCGTCCTTTGGATCCTCCTGTTCTTTTCCTTCAGCCGGTTTGTTACCGGCCTCTTCTAGTAACTCGACAACAACATCTTCAAAATCTTCTATGCCACCGTAGCCAGCATGCTCATAACGGATAAGTCCATTGTGATCTACAAAGACATGTTTTGGCCAATACATGTTGCCATAAGCTTCCCACGTCTTGTTGTTAATATCAAATGCGACTGGGACATCACTAATGTTATATCGGGAAAGAGCGCGCCGGATGTTGGTGTGGTCCGTAGCAAAATGATACTCAGATGAATGAGCCTGAACCACTTGTAGACCATACTTTCCATATTTTTGCTGCAGGCGCCTCATGATAGGTACAGTCCGGAGACAAAAGATGCAGGTATATGTCCAACAATCAATGAGCACTACTTTGCCCTTCAAGCCTTTGATTGACAGTGGCTGAGAGTTAGCCCACTCTGTTATTTCTTTGAATTCAGGGGCTGGAATCGCTGGGATAAGATCCATTTCTACTACATCCTGCAGAGGGGTAGACAGGATATAACTGTAGATCCCTCTTCATTTTGAGTGCTCTGTGACATAGCACATATTGCCGCGATGGTAGCAAGCCCCAGAAAGGCATTAGAATTGTAAATTGGATAGAATCTTTCATTCTACCCTCCGGCATAATCTTGACTATATACTACAAAACGCAATTAGGAAAATACACACAGCGATGACTTGAGAGTCGTCAATCCTCACAAACCTACTAGTAAGATGTCCTTCGCATCAGACACTCAAAAATATCATTAAAAAAAGAACCATCTGCTGCTGCTGCCGCCACTTGTAATTTGCTTTCAATTAGACCTTGTTCTGCCTTTATCTTTTATGAACAATGATTGAACTACTATATCGATAACCTTCTTTTTTTGTGACTCAACTTCGCTTATGTCAATACATGGCAAATCGTTATCTTTGGCAAAATTAAAAACCTTGGGGGAATATGATATCGCCAAGCACTTTCTTTTAGTCATATAGGCAAAAATCAGAGAATGAAGCCTCATACACATACAGAAGTCTGCCTCATTGAACTTTTGCAAGATCTCGATGGGATTTTCTATTCTCTCAATTTGGAAGTAATCGAAATACTTCATCATACTTTTTATCTTTTCTCCAAACAGGTCATCTCTCTCTAATAGAGATGTCTTGTGGATACAGAAAGGAACAAAATTGATGACAATTGTCATCCCAGTTTTTTGGTGTATGACTTCAACAAGGTCATCAAATATATTAGCAAAACATCTTGCATGATAATCTGACGAACATAAATCTAAATCCCTAGCACTAACAAGGATTTTTGCAGTTTGGTTAAACGGAGCGCTATTGTCCTCATCATTCTTTTTATCAGCTCCATTACCATCATCCCATTCTTTAAGAAAAAGTGCAGGATCACCAATTGTCGTAACCTTTGTGCTAGTACCATTTGCAAAATGTTTCAATACACCTTCTGTGAAATTATCTCTCACCAGTGCTTTTTTTATTGAATGTCGAAGAACTAATGATAACATAAGCTTCAATAATGGTCGCTTTATCTTTTCTTCAGCTGCCACTCCAAAGAAATAGACATCAGATGATGTGGAGAAGAATAGCTTGAACAGAAAAGCAGGAATTAAATAATGCAAAGTGAAGAAAGTGCGATTAGTTATAAGAGTGCCGCCACCTATCATTATTCTTTTTCTCGTAGTTGTCGAGGACAAAGCCTTTAGCAAACTCTTAAAACGGCCGCAGCGTAGTGTCGCTACTGAAGTCAATCCTGCTTTTTCTAATAACTGCTGGGTTTCCTTGGGAGAATATGAAAAAATGAATAAATCGGTTGCATTCTGCCTTGTAATCAGATATCTTGCTGTTCCGAGCATTATCGCGTCATCGCCAATATTGCCATAACCACAAGCGGAAAATATTATGTAGCGTGCACTGTCAACATTGCTACTTAACGACTCCTCCTCGCCCATTAAAACCAATCTTTTTTCATCTAATTATACTATTTATAGTGATGATGGTTTCTTCCTATACTGCCGAGAATTTGAATGGATAATGAAGTTCTTCTATGATATGTTTCATAGATTTTTTGTTGGTTGAATATATAACATCTCAAAGAAAAAGATACAGATATACCTCGATGTATCTCTCTCAAGGGAAAATGATGTTAAATGGTGCACAAGTAGCTGATAGCCTCAGGTTATTAATTTCGTCTTCAAGCGGCACCACTTATGTTGAAGCACGCTATCAGTCAAGGCTGGCAAGTGAGGTCAATTTCACCAACGGCGAACTTGAAAGGATAAGAGTAGTGGAAAACGCTGGCTGTGGAATTAGGGTTCTGGTGGATGGCTGTTGGGGGTTTACAAGCACAAGCACCATCTCAAGCGAGGTCATAAAGGAGTGCCTTAGCCAGGCCATATCGGCAGCACGGATGCTCGCCGGGACTAAGAAGAACAGGGTTAAGGGGCTCGTTGAAACGAAAATGATTACGGGCACCTTTAGGACAGCAGCCAACAGTGATAATAATCTGTCAGATGTTAGCATTGAGCAGAAAGTGCAAGTTACAAAGGAGGCAGAAAAGGAGGCTCGAAGTAATAGAGAAGTCAAGACCGCTTCTTGCACGTACCGGGATACGCTTGATCACAAGGTGATCATAAACAGTGATGGCGCCGACATTGAGATTTATGATTCAAAGCCAGAGTTCAGTATAACAGCAATAGCAAGAAGGGCAAGTCAGAGTGCTACAGCCCATGAGGGCGTTGGTGTCACCGGCGGATGGGACGACCTTTTCAAAAAGAGGACCCATCTAGAATACGCTCGTACGGCATCGGGAAGAGCGGCGAAGCTCCTAGATGCTAGGCATGTGAGTGGCAAAAAGACTACAGTAATTCTGGATCCTGCTATGGTGGGGCTCCTGTCGCATGAGGCAATAGGTCACACCGTCGAGGCCGACTTTGTGTTGTCTGGCTCAGTGGTAAAAGACAAAATAGGGAGCAAAGTAGCAAGTGATCTTGTCACGCTGGTTGACAGCGGCAAGTCGGAAATAGTAGGCAATGCCTCTGGGACGATAATAGTTGATGATGAAGGCGTTGCAGCAGGGCGGACCGCAATAATTGAGAAGGGCATACTAAAATCGTTTCTGCATAACCGCGAGTCAGCTTTGATATTTGGCACAGCTTCAACAGGCAATGCCCGGGCCTTCCAGTACAGTGACGAGCCACTCATCAGAATGAGGAACACGTACATTGAGCCGGGTGAAGATAAGCTAAATGATATGATAAGGGAAACCAAGCACGGATATATTATCAAGGGTGCGAGAAATGGGCAGGCAGATGCAAATGGCGAATTCATGTTTGGCGCAGAAGAGGTATACTTGATAGAAAATGGTGATGTGAAGGAGCTGCTCAGGGGTGCAAGCATCTCCGGCAATGCATTTGAGGTGCTCCAGTCAGTCGACATGGTAGGTAACGAATTTCAATATGATATCGGAACGGGGTACTGTGGCAAGTATCAGCCGGCCAAGGTTGACGGTGGCGGGCCATATATCAGATGCACAGCAATGATCGGAGGACTGCAAGAGTGATTCTGGACCTATTGGAATATGCAGTAAAGCAGGTTGAGACTCTTGGAGCAAGAGACGCAGAAGCCTATGGAGCTATCAACAACGAATCAGAGGTCTTTATAGAGAATAACGACGTTAAGCAAGCCAAGTCTCAGAGGACGAGCTCTATAGGTATTAGGGCCGTGCTTAATGGATCGATTGGCTTTTACTCTACCAACAATCTAGCCAAAAGCAAGATAAGAGATGCCGCGGCCATGGCGATCAAGATTGCACACGCAGGTCCAAGGAATAGGCACAATGTCCTTCCGGCCAGGTCAAAGTCAAAGTCAAAGTCACTCCGCGGTATATACGATAAAAATGCTGACTCATTTCAGACATTAGATGCTGTAAAGATGGCAGATGAGATGCTAAAATCTGCCAAATCATATGACAGCAGAGTAAGCGTCGATAGTGGCAACTTTAGTGCTGAGGTAGCCACGCATGCACTCGCAAACTCTAATGGAATAGAGCTAAAAGAAAAGGCAAGCATCTTTTCGTGGTCGATAATGGGCATGGCAATAGAAGACACTGAAATCTCGAGCTTTGACTACCAAGTTGGCGGTTCGCATTATACCAAAGACATTGATGTCTCCAATACTGCAACAGAGTTTGCACAGACAGTAGTCAACTCACTTGGTACACACAAGTTAGAGGAAAGCTTCAAGGGAGAGATGCTTCTCACTCCCATGGCAGCAAATGAAATGATAGAGGAAGCAATTGCCCATGCCATTAACTCAGACGCTATGCAGAAAAAGTCGAGCCACTTTGCAGGCAAGATAGACAAACAGGTAGCATCTGACCTGCTGACAGTAGAAGATGACGCAACTAATGTGCAGGGACTTAATGCCTCAAGCTTTGACAGAGAAGGTGTTTTCCACCGTCGAAATGTTGTAATAGAAAAGGGCATTCTCAAAAAGTTTCTATACAATACCCACACAGCAAGTAAAGATGGCGTAAGGAGCACAGGCAACGCAGGCGGATCGACGAGCTCGCCTCCAACGGTTTCTACAACCAATTTTCTAGTAAAGCCTATGAGGTCGAGTGTTGATACACTGGTATCTGAAATAGATAAGGGTATAATAATAAGCAGGTTTTCTGGCAATGTAAATCCAGTTAACGGTGATTTTTCAGGCGTTGTAAAAGGCGGCCGGCTGGTTATGAATGGTACTATAAGGCATGCAGTGAGGGAAGTCATGGTGGCTGGCAATGTCTTTGAGGCGCTACGTCGACTAAATGGCATATCAAGGGAGCGAAAAACGATTTATGGCTCCATCCTGCCCTATATGCGGTTCGATGGCATCTCCTTCACTACAGGATGAGTAAAAAATATGGATGAAAAAGAAGAACAATTTGATATTGCAGTAGTTGGTGGAGGACCTGCGGGACTTTCAGCTGCGTACTCTGCGGCTAAGGGAGGAGCAAAAGTAGTTCTGTTTGAAAAGGACCAGTCCATTGCACACAGCATAAGGACGAGCGGTGTAACTTGGATTTCTGAAATGGAGAGGCTTGGCGTACCAAGCAAGTTTTACAACCCAATTAAGAATTATCGCTTTGTATCGCCTTCTAATGATGTCCTTATCACAGGTGATGTCTCCAAATTATGCGTCCTTGATATTAGAGCTACGTATCAGCATCTTTCCGTTCTTGCAGCGAAAGAAGGTGCCCAATTGAAGGTAAAGAGCAATGTCATCGACGTTATCAAAGACGGCTACAGAGTCGTCGGAGTCAAGGCAAGTACGCCAGAGGGAATGTTAACTGTGCATTCAACTTTAGTCATAGATGCAAGCGGATTTAGTACATCTATTGGCCGCAAGGCTGGAATGGCCAGCAACTGGAAGCGCTATGGTGTAGGCGCAGAATATGAATGCTATTGCGACGATATAGACAGCATTACATGGGTTCTTATGGTAGGGCAAAAGTATTCAAATGCAGGATATGCATGGGTATTTCCTATCTCACCAAATAGGGTGAGAATTGGGGTGGGGATTGGCAGACCTGAATCAAATACTGACCCGCTTGAAAAGTTGCACAAAATAATTGAAAAAAGGTTCAAGCCCCTAGATGCCATCGGACATGGTAAGATACAACCCTTAGAACTGCATTATGGATTTATACCAAATCAAGGTGTTAGGCGAAATAGCATTGGTGATGGCCTGATAATGGTAGGAGACTCGGCGGGCCAATCAAACCCTCTGGTGCTGGAAGGCATACGCTATGCCATCGACTTTGGGAGGCTTGCGGGGAAGGTTGGAGCTGACTCGCTTTCGCGCAACTCCGATAAGGAGTCTTTGATGGAATATGAACAGTCATGGAAGGCCAAGGTAGAGTCGAAGATACAATCCGCCCTCAAGGTGCAAACGCGCTGGCTTGGCTTGACTGATGAGGAATGGGACAAGGAGATTGAAATTCTGCGGGATATGACAGTCCAAGAATTTTTGGACTTTATCAAAGCAGATTTCACTAAAGTCAACATGATGAAGCTTGCAGTACACCACCCGAAAATCGCGGCGCGTCAATTGTTCAACATGATTTTGAAGAGCTAATCTGAAAGTGTTGCAATAAAGTATTTGTGGTTTTTATGCATCTTGTCAATTTGGTTCAGTGTTATCATGCGCTTTTCCAGACGGTGTATTGTCATTCATAGAATTTTATATTCATGCGATAGATTCCATTGAACCTGGGCATCTATGACAACAGATGCTGAAGAATTATTATTCTCTTCTAAGGGCCACAATTGGAGATAGCCTTGATGCCTTCCATGCAGGGTATATACCCGCAATAAGACTGAGACCAACAGATATAACCCAGACAGTAGCCATGTCCGCAGGAAGGAAGACAGGTAATATATTGGTTGGAGCGTTACTTGTATCATCATTACCTCCGTCAGGTCCTCCAGCTGAACCTATCCCCGCCATCAACACATAACCGCCGGCTATACCTAGGAGCAATCCAAAAGTGGCTCCAATAATACCTATCATCAAAGCTTCTACCATGAAAAGGCTCAGGACATTACTATTCTGCGCTCCAATTGCCTTCATCGTGCCTATCTCTTTTGTCCTTTCCATTACTGAGGTGTAGAGAGTCGTAATGATCCCTACTGCTCCCACAAGAAGAGCTACAAGCGCAATTCCTAATATGAAAACTGTGAACCCACCTGTAAACTCCCTTATAGTCTTCAGTATGGCCTCTGGAGATGTGACGCCTATATCATTTCCATAGAGTTTCCTTATTTCCTCTTCAACATTTTTCACAAACTCGCCTGATTCGGCAGCTACCAAAAAACCGTCATACTTGCCGGATTTATGCATTAAAGCGTTTCCTGCATCTTCATTGAATACAACTGCGTTATCAATTGTTGGATTACCTGTTGGCTTCATTATTCCTCTTACTACAAAGCTTCTAGATTCTTCCTGCTGATTGCCATTTTCATCGACAAATGAATATGTAGCTCTCAATGTTTGACCAACCGTCGCAAAAGGGGCATTCTCACCCGGAGGATAGGCTATCTCGTCAGCTATGTAAATGGCAGATGGATCATTTGAGCGCATTGCAGATCCTTCTTCAAATTCTAGAGTTGGTGCTATGGTGTAAAGCTTGGCTGGATCAATAGAAAAAACTGACGTCGAAAGAGTCTTGCCCGATGATTCAAGCTGTACTTGACCTTGATAAGATGAGATCACATCGCTTACAAAAGGAAGAGAGCGTATCCTTGTCTCGACAGCACTGTTTAGTGTAATCTTGGGAACCGGCGGTGGACCGCCACCTCCGAAGGGAGTAGACGCTGACTCATCCTGCTGAGCACTTGATACAAACAAAATATTTGGAGCAAGCATGCTAAAGGATTCGTCAATAAACTTTCCAAAACCAGCACCAAGTCCATTTAAAGCGACCATGAGACTGCTTCCTACAACAACCATTAGTATAGTAAGGATAGATCTTACCTTTCTTTCCTTTAAAGCGTCAAATGAGAGTAAAAAGATCTCCTTGATATTCATTTAGATCACAAATCTTTCTTTATTTCTTAAGTTTTGTCTTCTTGCTCTTGTAGGTCTGTATGTTCTAGGCTCATAAAAACAGCGATTTGTACAAGCTCCATTGCGCATGGAAAACAGTCCAACCCAACCAAGCACTAATGTTCTCGGATAAATCATTTGTTGAAAACCTCTTCTTTTTCGATTGTTCCATCTTTAATGTAAATGGCTCTATCAGTTGCCTCTGCAAGTGCTGTGTTATGAGTTACCATAACAATAGTTCTCTTGTACTTTTGCGAAAGAATGCGGAGAAAGTTAAAGACTTCTTTTCCAGTCTTTGTGTCCAAATTGCCAGTCGGCTCATCTGCAAGAATTATTGTGGGGTTATTCATTAGAGCTCTCGCTATTGCAACCCTCTGCTGCTGACCCCCGCTTAAGTTAGACGGCTTGAAATCGGCTTTATCTCCTATTCCCAGGAGTTCAAGAATCTTTTTAGCACGACGAACCCGGTTGCTTTTACTCATGCCTCGGATTATCCCGGGTAACTCAACGTTTCTTTGAACTGTAGTTCTGTTGATTAGGTTGTATGACTGGAATACAAAGCCAATCATTCTGTTGCGCATAGTGGCAATTTCAGAATTGCTCAATGAGAAAAAATCGACGCCACCAATGAAGACCCGTCCAGAGGTCGGTCTATCCAAGGCGCCAATCATATTCAAAAGCGTTGATTTACCACTTCCAGAAGGACCGACAATAGCTAGAAGCTCACCTTTGTTTACCTTGAAGGTGACGTCTCTTAGCGCTATCACTCTTCCAGCAGCGGAATCGTATACCTTCGATAGTCTCTTTACGTGCATTGCCACATTATCTCCTTCCCTTTTGGTCTCATGCTGATAGAAAGAATGAATTCTCTTACTGTCAACTTCCTTGCTCATCAGAACATACTCAACTAACTCTAACTGATATATAGAGATGGTGCAATTCCTATTTGGATGCGACGACACTATATGCTTTTATTGCCTTAGCGCTTATTTTGGCCGGTGCTTCTCGCAAGAGGTTGGCAAGTAAGTTGCAAACGATTCCTAAACAAATAGCCAGAAAGCGTAATTATTATTCTATAGGATCTCTGACTTGTATTATCCTTTTGCTTTTGGGATCCGTTCAGTATTATCCTTACATGGATAACTTATCATTTGATAACAGCGCTTATGGTCAAGAACAAAGCATTGAAGTAGAAGATGGTCAAGTTAGCATAGAAGATGGTCAAGAACAAAGCATTGAAGTAGAAGATGGTCAAGTTAGCATAGAAGATGGTCAAGAACAAAGCATTGACGATGATCGATCGGAAGATAGGAGCAATAATGATACCGCTGCTTCTACCACATCAATAGAAGATGATGACGCAGGTGAGGATACTCAGCCTCCTAGAGAGGAGGAGGATGATGACGCAGGTGAGGATACTCAGCCTCCTCCTCCTCAGCAAGTACAGCCTCCTCCTCCGCAGCAAGTACAGCCTCCTCCTCCGCAGCAAGTACAGCCTGATTCTGGTACTTCTCTCATGCCAACAGAAGATGGCGCAAGTGAAGATAATTCTTCTGAGCAGCCAACTGGTCCTGTGAAGTTCGCATTTGTAGACTCGTTTTGGACTGACTTTACTTCGCTTGGTGGAGTAGTGGCAAGTACATCTTCTGAAAGCATCACAGCGCAACCACTACCACCTGTAATAAAGCAGGAAGTTGAGCCTGGAGAAGGAGAAGCTGTCTTGGCAGTTGTCCTGAGAAATGTAGGCTTTGCAGATGCAACGAGCATAAGCGGCTCACTTGATTTACCGCCCGGCTTCAGAGCCCTTGTTACACCGGAAGATGTAGACTCTGATACCGCCTTATCAAGCTACAATGGAATAGTAAATGCAGGTCAGACCTTTACGTTTTATTTTCGCATAGAAATAACAGAAGAGTCTCAAGTAGGAAGAGAATACATAGGTGAGCTGAAAATACGTTACTTTAACGTCGCAGAGCAGGAAGAGGAGGATACAAGATCAACAACATTAGATATTCCATTTCGGCTAAGCGGCAAGGTTATTCTAAATACGGCTGCTGTTATGATACCCTTCTCCAGTACTACAAGCCAAGAGGTAGCGCCCAGCCTATCTAGTATCGTAAGCGTGAACCCTGGCGTAGTTAATCCATTGAAAATAGAAATCAGTAATAATGGATCCGCTATTGCTACAGGGGTAATAGTAGAGGTGCTGCCATCTAGCACGATATCCTCTTCTAGTGCTCAAACCGTAGTGGATGGAAGCGGCAGCAGTACCAATGATAACAATAGTGCAGAAAGTACAACCTCTGCACCTGTAACGCAGCAATCGGTATCTTCGACGCCCTCTCCAACGACAATGGTCGTTGTTGGCTCGTCGATATTTGATGTTGGTCTTATAGATGCAAACTCAAAGAAGGAAATAGTGCCAACAATTTTTCCTGCAGACACAGCCGCTGGGACCCTTACAACTTTGAACATTCAGATATCATATAATGACGCTTATGGAAATAAGAAGACTTTAAACAAAATTCTTGGTGTCCAGGTATCCCCTGAATCACCGCAGTCAGGTTTGAACGTTTTACCCAGTAGTTTGACATCCTTAGACAGAGTGCCAGAATCTTCACAGCTTCCACTGACACGCACCACGCTTGGCGTGCCTTCCAACAATAGCACTCCAAACCAAAGTGAAGTAGGCAGCAGCATCACCAATAGCAACTCATCATCATCATCATCATCAACGCAAGCTCAGTCTATCCAAATTGCTGCAGGGAGCGTTCAGGATCTCTCATTTGCTATCAGCAATACTAATGATGCGCGTGTATCGATAGCGGATGTTGTTGTCTCTCTCACCTCGGAATCAGATGCAGTAAGAATTCTAGGCGATTCGCGCTGGAATCTGCAGAGCATAGCCGCCGGCTCAGAACAGGAGCTTACTACTAGGGTCTATGCTTCGACCTCTCTGATCGGAAGCCCAGTCTTTTTCACAGTAACGATGCAATACATACGAAACGGCAATGAACTAAGGACAGAGTCCTTCCAGCTCGGCGCAATAGTTGTTGGGAATATTCAGATAAGCGTAAATGACGTTACGATTAGTTACATAGGAGACACTCCAAACCTTGTGGGTAACCTCTTAAATGAAGGGAACTCTCCAGCGTTGTTTACAACGATTGAGCTTGTCGGCTCTGGTACACAAGAGAGACCACAATTGTTGCGGCCAACTGTCTCTTCACAATTCTTAGGAGACTTGGCGGTAAACTCTCCGCTTCCCTTCAATATCCCGCTGCAGATCACGCAGCAGAACACAGGACAGGAAGTGACGCTCAATAGTTACCCAATTTCACTTAGAATTACCTATAGCGATGAGCTGAGAAATACGCATGAACTCATAGTAGATGAAACAATTAACCTTGAGCCGATACAAGCAAGGACAGGGCAGCAGATAGGCGCATCCTCACAGCAAAATGCTCTGCTCAACAATGGATTTGTAGATGCTTACTGGGTAGACAGCAGTCTAGCAACATCTTCGACCAGTAGTGGCAATTTGTCAAGTGCTGCAGGCACGACAACTTCAACATTACCATCTGAAAGGGAGGTAGGCCCAGGTGAAGGACCGTCTTTTCTTGCGGTTGTCCTGAGCAATACTGCTTTTTCCGACATCACGGGTATTATCGGCTACCTTTCTCTTCCTGAAGGATTTGCGGCCACCACCACCACTGCTGCTTCTTCAGTAAATGCTACTAATGGTACCTCTTCTGATAAAACTTCAAGCCAGACCGCAATTGCCAGTCTGAGCAATATCGTCAGGGCAGGTCAGACATATACCTTGTATTTCAAAGTAAACGTACTAGAAGCAGCGCAGAAAGGCTTTCATGAGGCTTTGCTAAGGATAAATTACTTCAAGGTTCCAGAGCCCCAGCCTGGTACATACAGAGTACAGACAATAACCGTGCCGTTTGAACTTCCAGGCAGAGTGATACTGGACGCATCTTCAGATACAGATGACCTTGTTCCTGGCGAAGCTAACGAGCTAACATTGAGGATCAGGAATACTGGCTCTGCAGATGCGCATAGCGTTATCGTCAATATCAATGCCATAGGAGGTAGCATCATTACCAACGAAGCTGAAGCTACGGATAGCACAAGAAGTAACAATGCATCCAGCAATGAGATTGGTACAGATAGACAGCCCGATCAGCAACAACAACAACAACAACCTTCTTCAGCTGCGGTGGCTAGCGTAGGTTCCCGAACTTTCAATATAGGATCAATTCCAGCCAACGGCTCCGCTGAGATAGCCACAACTGTTTATCCATCCAGCTTGGCGGGTGGGACTCTGCAAAACCTAGACATTGAGATATCATATAATGATGCAAATGGTAACCGGAGATCAATACCTCTTTCGCTTGGGTTCAGAGTACAACCAAATCCACCAGAAGGCGGTTTGAGCGTGGCTCCATCTTCGCTAGACATAAAGCATCAAGAAAGAATCATACTTGCTTCTACAATTACAGGCTCTCCAGCTGGCAACGCTGAGAATAATGCTAGCAGCAATGATTCATCAGAAGTTACTATAATTGCAGGCCGGGCTCATGACCTGAATTTTAACATTACAAACAATAACAGAAATCCAATAACTGATATTGTTGTTACATTGGCACCAAGATCAGAATCTTTAGAAATCCTTGGAGATTCAAGATGGACGGTACAGGAGTTAGCTGCGCAAAGCAAGGCGAGATTCTCAACACGGGTTTTTGCCTCCGAGTCGCTTATTGGAAGCCCCGTTTCCTTTGAAGTTGGAGTACAATATATCTCAGGAGATCAGATAAAATCTGATTCCTTCTCACTAGGTGGAAACGTAATAGGTGAGATAGAAATAACCGTAAATGATCTCTCAGTTCGATATATTGGAGATGTTCCGAACCTTACTGGGAACCTCCTGAATCAGGGAAATACTCAGGCCTTGTTTACCACGATTGAGATGCTAAGCAATTCTACGTCTTCGGATCAGAGCAATTTCGTGCCAGTAACTGACACACCTCAATACCTAGGGGATCTTGAAGATAATTCTCCGCTGCCATTTAGTATTCCTTTGGCAATTGGCACAAATGACGATAATGGCAACAACAGCAGTGGCCTCAGAGCCGGAAGTTACCCTGTTTCACTTAGAATTACCTATAGCGATGAGCTGAGAAATACTCATGAAGTAATTCTAGACGGAACAGTCTCCTATAGCCCGCCCCAGCAGGAAGAAGATGCCACTAACCAAGGCTTTCTTGGTTTTAGTTCAACATCTAATGCGGAGAGCGGCACAACTAATTCTGTTCTTCCGCTTCCTTTCATCTTCGCTGCTATAGTGGCAGCTGCCACTGTTGCTATCATAGTAATAAAGAGGCGCAGGTCAAGATCGAAGAAGTTTTCTAAACTTATGGCAGAGCAAGGTGACGATGATGACGATTTTGAGCCACCTTCTTCAGACGAATATCAGGGCTCTTCGGGTGGAGATCAGTCTTCCCATAAGCGGTGAACATTCGGAAGTCGTTAGTTTGGAACACATGATGACGATAATGAAGAAGAAGAAGAAGAAGACAAAATTACACAAAAGTCTATAGATACAAAGTTAGACAAAACACACTACAAGATATCTTAATAATAAAAAAAGTCAAGGTTGCAAATAGCGTTGAGAAGTTATGATTGCAGAAGATGCACACACATATTATCTTCATTGTCTTGGCAACTACGACTATGTTCCTGCGATAAGTTTACAACTAGCATTCGCAGCCTTGCGTGGATTGGGCAGACCCGTCGAAATAATTTTTTTGTTGGCTATAGAGATATGATCTACCCATGCTCATATTTGCTCTTGCAAGAATTTTCTCCAATATTCTACAATGTACTATCCTAAAATATATTTAGAATTAAATCCAAGGGGATCTACACTCGCTTTATTTATTAACAATAATTTTCAACTGAATTTATGTAAGGTTTTTATATCTTACGAAAAAATCAAGTCATGTCTTGGCTGGGGAAACCGTCGCAAGCTTTACTCCAATTTTCTACATGCTTGGTTTCGGTCTATTAGCTTCTGTCCCTGCTTTAATATTGTCGCGTCTTCTGTCACCAAGACGCAGATACAACCCAGTAAAGTTCCTACCG
>JALZEV010000111.1 GCA_030861865.1 Thermoproteota archaeon
AACCACATTGTGCAGCAGGTTAGAGTGGTGAGAGGAGTAGGCCCACGGATATACCAGATAGTGGCTGATGTTTCAGTGAAAACTAGCCCGGCTTTTCCTCTTCCCTTGGCGCAGTAAGCATTGTATATCCTATCCACCCAAGCACAGCCAGAAGGATTGTTACTGCAGCTAAGGTGGTAAACTGTAGTATTAACATGCTCCATTCTGTTGCTAGCAGGAAATACGCGTAAGCGATAAACACCGCAATAGATGCAAAAAGAAGGACAGCGCCAGCTCCTTTGCCTCCCTTCCTTTTAACATTCATAGCGGAGAGGCATTTATAGCATCTTAATAATCTTTTTAGCTCAGCTCTAGTGCCATAAGGTAGGCATCCTCGCCGTCCCTGTAATAAGATCGCAATCTGGATTTTATCTCAAAATGCAATTTCTGGTACATCTTGATTGCGCTTATATTGCTGACTCTTACCTCTAGGTATATCTCGTCAGCTTTTCTATGCATTACACCGTTAATTCCTTCAACCATCAGTGCCTTGCCAATGCTCTTGCCTCTGTGCTCTTCTAACACCGCAACAGAAACAACGTGCCCCTTCTTAACAAAGCCTAGTTTGCGAAAGTTTGAAAACCCAAACTCGATCTTGCACATAATGTAGCCTACTGTTTTGCCGTTCAGCTCTGCAAGGATGAACGCATCTGGAAGCTCTCTCAGAATTGATTCAAAAAAGTAGTCTGAATAGTGCTCTGGCAAAGCGGCCATGTTAATATCTATTACTGCTTGGAGATCACTTGCTTCGCAGCGGCGTATAACATAGTCGCCTACTTTTCGCAGAGCTGTTTGCAAAGTAACAATTACAACAATAGAAACACACTATTTAACCTTACATGTCCCCTGGAGGATAACAATATTTTAATTGGATTAAACCTAAAAGGAATCTTCAGTGGCTACTACTTTCCTGAACAGCGATTATTCTCGTATAATTCCAATAGTTTCATCATTCTTTACATTAAAAGATACACAGCTGAATGTCAGGGAAGACTACATTGAGTTTCTGGTAGCCGATACTGACATCAAAGATAAGTTCCCGATCTTGCTCAAAGAGCTAAGCAAGATTGGCATGGTCGCCAGTGCCAGAAGGCAGAAATATTTTTCAAGACTGATGCCTGCCTTGTCGTCTGCGATAAGGCTCCAGATAGCAGATGGCATAGTTATCGCAGTATTTAAGGTTCCAAAACAAAAGATTAGAGTTAAAAGAAAACTGCCTTTGCCTCTCATATTCTTTGCAATTGCCGTCACCTTTGTATTCTATGATGGCTTCATGCGGTCAGGCAGTATATTTGCAATGACCTACGTGAGCGATCCTGTGCTGCTTACAGTAGCTTATACCATGTCGCTCATGGGCATACTGGGCATACACGAGCTTGGACACATGATAGCTCTCAAGCATTATAATATCAAGGCATCGTGGCCATATTTTATACCCGGTGTTCCCGGCATTATACCGACATTTGGTGCCTTGATAACCCAGCAGAGCCATATGCCCAACAAAAATGTCATGTTTGATGTAGGCATTGCTGGACCAATTGCAGGTTTGATAATAACGATAATTGTATCGATCTATGGCTCTTCTATATCTACTCTCATACCTATAGAGGAGTACCAGAACCTATCTGAGGAAAACCGGCTATTTTCATTCAATACTGGCATGCTCATGATTGCTACACTCCATTTGACCGACAAGGTAGTGGATAACATGGTTCTAGTAATGTCGCCTCTTCTTTTTGCTGCCTGGATAGGATTTGCGCTTACGTCCATCAACCTCATCCCTGCTTGGCAGCTTGATGGCGGGCATCTTGCTCGTGCTATGTTTGGAGAGCGCTGGCACAGAATTATCACCTATGCGGGCGTAGGAGCGCTGTTTCTGATGGGATTTTGGCCAATGGCAATACTAGTACTAATACTTAGTCAGAGGATTCCTAGTAATGCTCCCTTAGATGATGTCACATCACTCTCTCAAAGGCGCAAGATGCTCTTTTTCATAACCCTTGGCATTGCCATAGTCACTGCGCCCATCCCAAGCTCTATTCTGCCTTGGGCTTGAGCAGGGTTATGTCAGCATTTGATAAGACGAGTGTCCTGAAGTTCTTGCCATGCTTTTCTTGCAATTTTTGCAAGATGTCTTTTGTGCCAGAATAAGTAGCAAAACCGAGTTTTGTCTTAGCATAATAATGGGGAAGGGTAGAGACAAGCCCGATCTCATATTTCAGCCGCAGCTGTTCCATGAACAGCAAATGTTCAAGACCATCAATGTAGGGGCTTAGATGCAGCTGCTCTGGTTTGAGCCGTCCTTCAATGAACATCTGAAGCGCTCCACCCCCAACTCCTTCACGGGTTTCTGCAAGCAGTATTGCTGTGCCACCCTCCTTGACGATATGGATAGAGTTCCAAAGTGAGTTAAGCGCACTGGCAAGCGTCAAATGTGTGCTGGCTTCGTCGCTTGCACTTATTATAGCAGATTTGACCGGCTCCGCCCAGACACTCGAGATTGACTGAAGCTGCGCAATCGCTTTGCCAAACGCTTCCTTGATACTTCCGATATGGATCCCCACCACATTATCACCGTTAGCCACAAGTTCAATAGATGTAGATGGTATGCTCTCGACTGCATAGATGGCGATCTTGAGAGGATCTCCTTCAACTCCCGGCGCTGGCCTGTTGTCCTTTCTTGCCTTGAACGCCTCTGCCATCTGGTCAGCAAGCAAGTTACGCAGTAAAGTAGTCGGCGCACCTGCGAATCCAAACAGCGGATCGTATGCAACACTTGAAACAATGACGGTGCTCTGGAACCTGGCCATTCGCTCATTCAGTGATTGGTAGTTAATGCGATTGATTGAGATTGTTTCAATGCCGGTCAAGTTGGCGCGCAGGGTGCTTGCGATCTTGTGCGGAACATCGATTGTAAAGCTGAACCCCCTTGTATGGGCTTCTTCTGCAAGCATCGTTATAACCTTAGCCGCAGCCTTTGAGCCAGACAGTCCTAGAAAGAGCATTTTATCAGTTAGGGGTACACCGGATGTTATTGCTGTCTTAACATCTTGTTCGAGTGGCACCTGAAATGTAGAAGAGATCTGGTTTGCTAAGTTTTCAAACTTAATGTCAAGCACTACATCGGTAGTGCCATATTTTAGCCAAATCTCTGGCATAGAGTCTCTGTGTTATGAAGGGTTAAAATAAATCCTTTTTTACATGTACAATGTGCCAATACCGCCCAAGGACTTTGTGTTTCAGTTTGCATCCTTTCTACTCAAGAGCAACTCTCTGAGGTTTGGTGTGTTCACTCTTGCAAGCGGCAAGCAGAGTGCCTACTACATAGACCTGCGAGTACTGCCTAGCTTCCCAGGATATTTTCGGCTGGGGATAAGTGCATTGAAAGACATGGTGGCAGAAAAGGTAGGCCGGTTTGATACCTTTGCTTCGGTGCCCACCTCTGGGCTTGTGTTTGGCTCTGCCCTAGCATATGAAATGAACAAACCCTTCATTTATGTTAGAAAGGAGACCAAAGCCTATGGCATCAACAAAATGATTGAAGGCTTCTTAGAGCCTGGTTCAAAAGTTATTATTGTAGACGATGTTGCAACGACCGGTACTTCTCTTAGCAGCGCGGTCGAAATAATACGGGCGAACAGCGGTATTGTGGAAGATGTAGTGGCACTTGTAGACCGACACGAGGGTGCGGAAGACAAATTAAAAAAGATGGGGGTAAAACTGAGCGCAGTGACAGGTATCAACGACATTGTAAACGCTCTGTACAAGGCCGGCTTAATAGACGAAAACGCGCTGGAATCGGTACTGAAACAAATGGTTACACAGGGAGAGTATGAAATAGACTAACCCTCATAGATCATTAGGTTCTTCTCTTCCAAGAGTGTGTGTAGGTTATGCACAGCTCGGTATACTTCACTTTCTTTCTTGGCACCTGTACACACCAGCTTGCCGGACGCAAACAACAGTATGACAGTCTTGGGATCCAACATTCTGTGAATAAGACCCGGGAACTGCTCGGGCTCGTACATGCTCCTTGGCAGCACTCTTGCGGCAAGCTCTAAGTGGATCTTACCTCCAAGGCTTGCCGACGCCACTATATTTTGGATCTCAATCTGGGGTTCATGCTCAAGGGGTATTCCTCCCTTTTTAAGCTTCAAAACAACGCTCTTGACAGCCTGAATTGCCATCTTTTCAGACTTGGCGCCTGTGCAGACCATCTTGCCAGAGCTAAATATCAAAGTCGCAGTCTTAGGTGATCTGAGCCTAAAAACCAAGCCGGGGAACTGATCAGGATGATACTCCACATCTGGAAATATTTGGGTAATAAGGTTAAGGTTGACAGTCTGGTTCACCGTAGCAGAAGCTACCACATTCTCGATGCTTACAATTGGCTTGGTCTGCGGCATATGCGCCTTTATAAAGGCGCTATATATATACCTGCTTGCTACAATTTTCAAGTAAAAGATGACACATCAAGAATACTCATGAATTTTAGGTTATAGATTTTAGCTTCAAAAAGACGTGTGAGTTCCCTATCTGCTGGTGACTATTCGCCGATTATCTTTACTAGCACTCGTTTTCGTCGCTGGCCATCAAACTCGCCATAGAATATTTGCTCCCACGGCCCAAAATCAAGCTTGCCTTTTGTTATCGCTGCTACCACCTCGCGCCCCATTATCTGTCGCTTCAGATGAGCATCAGCGTTATCCTCACCTGTACGATTGTGCATGTAGCTTTCCGGGGAATAGGGTACAAGCTTCTCCAGCCATCTATCAAAATCCTGATGCAAGCCGCTTTCGTCATCGTTGATAAAGACGCTAGCAGAAATGTGCATTGCGTTGACAAGGCAGAAGCCCTCTTTGATATCACTTTCTGCTACTATATTTGCAACCTGTGGTGTGATATTAATAAATGCACGCCTAGCTGACGTGTTGAATATAAGGTATTCCGTCTTGGACTTCATGTCGGCGGCTTGTCAGAACTGTCGGCTGCAGCAGGTGCAGTATCCTTGTCGCTGTTGTTCTTTTTGCCAAGCCTATTAAAGAACAAGATCGCAAGGATGATCGCAATTATGATATAGTTGACAGGTGGACTGATCACTTTTGTTATTACACCTATGCCTGGGATAACATAGATCACTTTACCAATGTAATCATCCTGCCTAATAGGGTAGTCGGTACCTGGTATCGATGCAGGATTGGCATCTCCCCTTGTCCTGACTATCCTTTCGCTGTCGCCGTTAACATCAATATCAGCGATACGGTGGACTATGACCCTGTCACCACCTTCCGGTCTATCGAATACAATGATGTCGCCTATCGTGAGATCCTCCCAAGACCCTCCATCTCTGACAATAAGAACGTCATTGACTTTGAGCACAGGCTCCATGCTACCGCTTGAGACAACGTAAAACGGGTTAGCCCCAAACGCGAACCAAATGCCAAGCCAGACTACAATAACACCGATGCCAATGATTATAACATCCTTAACGGCAACGGGCAGCCTAGACTTATCCTTATCTAGCAATGGAGAAAGTAATCATGCCACTCGTTAGATAAACTTTTACACTCTAACGCATGTCAAATTCTTCCATTATCGACATACGAAGCCGTGGCATCTCTGACATCATTATCGACAAAATATCTATTATTTCATCCTTGTCTGGCTGCCTCCCATTCCTATTCTGAAATTGTGTGATAAAATTGCCCATAACCATGCCTGAGAGAAAGCCGTATGCAAAATCCTCGATATTGCCCTGATTTGGCACCATCTTTCGGGCAAGTCCTACTGGCATCTTTGGATCGCGGGTAGCTGCCTTGATAAGCGATTCCAGTTCCTTTCGATCGCTCTCTATCAGACCCATTACGTAGATATCACTATGCATGTTTGTTTAATAATGCTAACATTTTTTATTAGCTAATTGTTGTAGGTGCTTAAATGGGAAATAACACCTGCTCGGTGGTTCTGTTGGAACTTGGTATGGCCGCATTTGACCGAGGTGGTAGCCTCGTAGTGTCAAAAAAATTCGATAATGCAATCCGGTCTTATAGGCTGCTCAAGAGCGGAGTGAACCTTGATGAAATAAGATGGTTTATTGAAAAATTGCGTTCATTTGAGCCTGTATCAACAAATGATGCAAGCATTGTCTCCGTATTACGACAGGCCGGCTTGAATAGTCAACTGATGCCAGAGGATGAGCAGCAACATATCCAAAACAGCAAGCCAACTCTTATAGTAAAGGCCGGCTTTGCCAACAATGAGCAGGATGCAATGCAAGCCCTGCGTGAATTTGCCATAAACCTCTCATCGTCAAGAGTAAAGGAGGCATCCGAGAAGCTCGATCTTCATATCATCCAGTCAATTAATTCACTAGATGAGCTTGACAAGATAATTAATACGGTGGGTGCAAGGATGAGAGAGTGGTATGGGCTCCATTTTCCAGAGCTTGATAACCTTGTATCAAACCTTGTTGTGTACGCTGAGATAGTAAGCAAAGCTGGTTTGAGAGAGAATATCCTTGTAGAAATTTTACAAAGCATTGGCTTGCCGGACAAAAAGGTTGAAGTTATAGTTGATGCGGCAAAGCGCAGCAAAGGTGGTGACATGACGCCGGAAAACCTTGCAATTGTCAAACGGCTTGCAGATGAGGTAATTGGACAGTCGGATCTACGCAGGGTGCTTGCAGACCACATTGAGGCTGCAATGGAAAGTGTGGCTCCGAACGTCAAAGAATTACTAACCGCTGCAGTGGGTGCAAGGATAATCTCGAAGGCAGGCAGTTTGGCTCGACTTGCAACATTGCCTGCGAGCACAATCCAGATACTGGGTGCCGAAAAGGCGCTGTTCCGTGCTCTTAAGACAGGCGCCAGGCCGCCAAAGCATGGGTTGCTATTCCAGCATCCTCTCGTTCATTCTGCGCCCAAGTGGCAGCGAGGCAAGATAGCAAGAGCAGTCGCATCAAAGGTCGCAATAGCAGCAAGGATCGACTATTACCGCCACAACGGCAAGGATAACACCATTTATAATAAGCTGAAAATTCGCATCGATGAAATAAGAGAGAAATATCGGGAGCCAATGCCTGAAAAGGAGCGGGACAGGAAATACAAGGAGCACATCCAGCGTCAGCAGCAGTATAGAACCGGCCGTGATATGACAAGAGATAAACATGATAAGAGAAAGAAGAAGGACAGAAGAAAGAGATTTGGAAAGCGACGACGCTATTAGATGGATTTCAATAAATGGCGAGAAAAATGCCGCTACCCTCAATCTAGTAAAGGGAGACAATATCTATGGAGAAAAACTAGTGAAATATGATGGCGAGGAATACAGGATTTGGGATCCTTTTAGAAGCAAACTTGCTGCTGCACTCAAAAAGGGAATGAAAAATATGCCAATAAAGAACGGCAGCAAAGTACTGTATCTTGGCGCGTCTACTGGGACAACTGTGAGCCATGTATCTGATATCGTCGGGCTATCGGGCCTAGTATTTGCAGTTGAGCCGGCGACAAGGGTTGCAAGAGAACTCATTGAAAATGTTGCTTCAAAGCGCAAGAACGTACTTCCAATACTTGAAGATGCAAGAAAACCGCACTCATATTTTGCAGTATTCGGCAAGATAGATGTCGTCTACTGCGACATTGCGCAGCCTGACCAGACAGACATTGCGATAGCAAATTGCTCGATGTATTTGAAGACAGGAGGTATAATGCTGTTGGTAGTCAAGACAAGGAGCATAGATGTGACGATGGATCCGCGAGCAGTAGTGGCACAGGAGGCAAGTAAGCTCAAAGAGAATGGTTTCCAGATAGATCAGATAATTAACCTCGAGCCTTTTGACAGGGATCACGGCATGATATATTGCATCTACAAGTCTTAGAGTCTGCAGTGGATTATTTCATCAAGCATAATCCGAAGAGGCTTCCATGACTTTCTTGTAAACTCCGGCGCAGAACCATTCTTGGCTACCCAGTCTCGGATAAACCGCATTGTGCGCTCATCCGAAGGGTAGCCGCTGCCTATACTTCCATACTCGCTACATATATGTTGGATCTCTTGGTCCCTTGTTATCTTGGCAATTATCGATGCAGCCGACACAGCCATATTAATTACATCTGCGTGGTGCATCGAGTATAACCTTGGCTTGCATGTAAGGTGACATTCCATGTACTCTCTGTATCTCTCCGGGTTGACGTCGCAGCAGTCAACATAGACTTCCTCCACTCCAATATTGTTGATCACATTGGCCATAACTTTTGCTTCAAGCCTGTTGAGTCCCTTAAGTGACACACTACCATCGACTTCGACAGGGTCTATCGTGTGTATGCAAACCGAGTCAATAACCTTCATAATTTCGCCAAAAAGTCTGGCACGCGCTTTGGGGTTTAAAGCCTTGGAATCCTTGACGCCCATCTCGCGCAAAAGAGCAATCTTTGAGTCGCGGATACCAATCCCTGCAACAACAAGGGGTCCAACAATAGAGCCGCGGCCTGCTTCGTCAACACCACCAACCAAAATACCGTTGCCTTGCCATAGCAAAATTGTCGACTGGTATACTCATTCGTGGGTATTTATATTGTTACTTCTGCTTATAAAACAAGATACCATCTTTTCTGCTGTTATAAATAGCGCACTATTGCAGAGCTGTGATATGGCAGAATTTGTCAGGGTAGTTGAGGGTAGAACTACACTTTTGGTTCCAAAAGCCTCACTTACCGCCAAAGTTCCTTCAAAGATGCCTGCCTTCTTCAATCCTGCTGCCAAGCTTAACCGTGACCTCTCAATACTTGCCTACAGTGCTTTTGTAGCATCATCTGGAAAAAAGACATTTGCGGATTCGTTCGCCGGTATTGGAGCACGCGCTCTTAGGGTTGCAGTCGAGGTCCCGGAAGTAGAACAGGTTTACTGCAATGATATTAACTCTGTTGCAATAGAAGCTGCTAAAGAGGCCGCCGGGCTTAATTCTGTAACCGGCCGGTGCTATTTCTCAATTGAGGAGGTGTGCAAGTTTCTTCTAAAGGGCGACAAGGAGGGTAACCGCTATTCTATAGTTGACCTAGACCCTTTCGGCACTCCCTCTAGGCATGTAGACTGTGTGCTGCGGTCTGTACTCGACAGCGGGCTTGTCTCGATAACTGCGACAGATACCGCAGTCTTGTGTGGCGTTTATCCTAAGGTGTGTCTGCGCCGCTACTATGGAAGGCCACTCAACAATAGCTATGGCAATGAAACTGCGATCCGGCTGCTGCTTTCACTTACCGCATTGACCGCCTCAAGGCTTGAACTTGCGATCAAACCAGTATTTGTACATGCCA
>JALZEV010000154.1 GCA_030861865.1 Thermoproteota archaeon
TCGTACTCAGAGAATGTACCTGCGGCACTATCATATTCGCCAAGTAGGCCAGGCTTTGTTGATACATACCACACTTTTGAGCCATCTATGGCAATTCCAACCGGCATTTCACATTCTGTAGGCAGGCTAACCTCAGTAATGTAAACATTAGAATTAGGCGACGTATCAGTTCCGCAGAATTGTTGCTCGAATCTCTGCTCCATCGCTTCCTCATCTTGCGTGTTTGTTGTAGGGGCAGAGGTTTCAGGGGCGCCCCGTGAAAACATTGTAGTATAGACTGCGGCAACAGCTATAACGCCGATTATAGCATAAACAATAATCTTTTTTGATGACGCGCTCGTGACTTTTTTACGGGACGGATCTGACAATGGTTAAAAAGGCAGCTGCATTTCCACTTTATATCTCTTGTCGGAACTATAGGCAGAAATACCGATGAGGATTATTACCAGATTTGAGTGGTTACAGAAAAAGGAGAAGAAAGCCACAGGCAGCGACCTCTCATAGGCTACCTCTCGGTGCTATTTGCCGCTGTTCTTTTTGGCTCCGTATTCAGCATAGCAAAGGTTCCTCTTGCTACGATAGACCCGCTTGCTCTAACAGCAATAGTCTATACTATCTCAGGGTTAGCCCTGATTCCCTTCGCAAAAGGCTCATTTACGTTTGAAAGAAGAGACGACTATTTCTTCGTAATAATCATAACAATTTTTGGAGGAGTCTTGGCACCTATCCTATTGATGTATGGCCTTCAGCAGACAGCTGCTTCCACCGCAGCCATATTGACAAATGGCGAAATCGTATTTACAATAGCAATTTCATCAATATTTTTCGGTGAAAAGCCCCACGGAAGGGTGGGATTGTTTGCAGTAGTTCTAGTAGTGATAGGTCTAATTATAGCCACTACAGAAGACCTAAAAGCTTTAGAGACAATTCTTCAATTGAACGCAGGTAACATCATGATACTGGCATCTATGTTCATGTGGGCAATAGATAATAACGTCAGCAGGCGTCTCACATCAAGGGCAAGCCCTGCCAAGATAGCCATGGTCAAGTCACTCTCCGGCGGTCTTGTCATGATTATGATTGCATTAGCACTTGGCAAAGGTGGCATCATAACAGGGATCAAATTTGACATGTGGATCCTAATAGCTGGAATGTCAATTGCAGGGTTTGGCGGCGCACTCCTGTTATTCCTCGAAGGCATTAAGAGAATTGGAACCGTGAGGACAATGTCAATGTTTTCTTTGACTGCCATTTTTGGTATAGTGATCGCAGCGCTAGCACTTGGAGAATCTATAACTGTATTTCAGGGCATTGCGACAGGCCTGATAATTGTAGGCATAATTCTCATAGGCCGATACTAGAGGAGCTTAAGCTCGAAAGTTACTTTGTCAATTAGGGCCGAAGGAGCGGGCCCTATTCCAATGCAAGTAATAGTCCCTAAGGGTATCTGTGTCAAGCCACTATCCTGTACTTGGACCACAGGCAGGTTCAGCTCTTCGGCTCGCATTCTTACGTTCATCAATTGTTCGATATTCTTTACCTTCACTACTACCTTGGCCTGGCCGGCGGCAAACCAAGCGTTGAACCATTCTCTTCTAGATGCCTTTACCTTTTCTGCACCCATGACCGCAGCATGGGCAACCTGCGCGGCTACCTTGCCAGTACCCATGTTGACATCACGCCTGACAATAATTACCTGCTTAATGTCCATATCTCATACCTGCTTGCTCATAGTTTAATTAACAGACTGAAAAATACATTACTAGTCATTTGCCAGATGCCTGAGTATGACGTGGTGATTGCAGGAGGAAGCATATCCGGGCTCCTTGCTGCCCGTGAAATTGCTGCTGGAGGTCTTTCTGTCGCAGTACTTGAGGAAGACGCAGAAATTGGCACTCCTGAGCACTGTGGTGGGCTTGTAAGCATTTCTGGCATACATAACCTCGGCATCGTGCCAGATATCGACACAATAGAGAATAATAGAATAGCATACGCCAAAATCTTTTCTCCTTCAAGCTGTTTTGAAATCAGCGCAGAAAGGCAAAAGGTCATCGTTATAGACAGGCGCACATTTGACAAGCAGATCGCCTTTCAGGCACAAAAGAAAGGCGCCGAGATAAGAGTAAAATGCTCAATGCGATCATTTGGAAAAGAAGGATCTGAATATGCAGTTAAGACCTCTGAAGGGGACTTTTCATGCAACTTTTTTGTGGATGCAAGAGGTATAGCATCAATAATTAGCAGAAACAGGGATGGTGTTCTCCTCTCAGCCCAGTATGAAGTTTATGCTTCATGGATAGAGCCCCACACCATTGAGGTCGTATTTAATAGCCAGCATTACCCAGGTTTTTTTGCATGGATAATCCCTACTGGTCGAGGAAGAGGCAAGGTAGGCGTTGCCGGTAGGCGGATTAATGCTGCAAGCGCTCTCCAGAGTTACCTTGATAGCAAGGGAAAGTATTCTGTAGTGCGCAAAGTTTACGCGCCGATATGGATTAATGGGCCATTGAGAAGTTTTGTCTTTGACAGGACTATAATAGTGGGCGACGCAGCAGGCCAGAGCAAGCCTACGACTGCGGGAGGCATTTACACATGCGGCATGGGAGGCGTGCTTGCAGGGCGGGCTCTGGTAAAAGCAGCAGACAAAAAGAATGACGATAGGATGAAGCAACGGATGTTGCTAAAGCAGTACGAAACTGACTGGTTGTCTATGTTCAAGCCCGAATTTGACAAAATGTTACTTGCACGCAGGCTCTTAGAGCGGATGGACAACAGGGCTATAGACGACTTGATTACGTCGATACCAAAAGAGATTGTTCAAGAGGCGTCTATCGATGGCGACTTTGACTTTCACTCGACTGCCCTTGCTAAGATCCTGGGAGCAAAAGGCGCTGCCAGAATAGCCAAATCTTTGCTTGGCAACGAAATAAGGCGTTTGATCCCGGAGAGGTAAGGAAGATATAAATTCCGTTACTCATAAGAAGCAGCACTGATGTCCAAGCCATTGCAGTTGCCAGTCTGCAGTTCATGTGGCAGGCCAATTATGCCTAATGATGAATGCGTTAAGTATTACTGTGCAAATTGTGGATATGTTATGATGTGGCGATGCGAGAGCTGCCGTGAGTTCGCAAGACCTTATAAATGCATAGGCTGCGGTTTTGAGGGTCCATAGCCATGGCACGATTGGTAGTTAGGATAAGAATACTCCCCGCTGATGCTGAGTCCAACCTTGAAAATGTTATCGAGTCGATAAAGAAATCTGTGCCAACAGGAATGGAGATGAAAAGCAGCTCAATGGAGCCAATCGCATTCGGGCTGAAAGCACTTATCGGCGACTTTTTGTTGGATGACGCTGAGGGACAAATGGACAAGCTTGAAGAATCTATCAAAAGCGTGGAAGGTGTAGGCGAGATAGAGGTAACGAATATCAGTAGGCAGTCAGTAAGAATCAAGTAATATAATATTACAAAAATAATAGCGGAGGCTCCTGAGGAATGAAAAAGATGCGCATTGGAAGTGACGAATCGTCCCCGATCCAGCTCAGAGTAGCGGAAGCTAAGCATCGCGATGTAGGAAAGAGGCGAGCCAGGATAGATCCACGCCATATGGAGCATCTCGGAATACAGGCTGGAGAAGTCGTCGAGATCTTGGGAAAGCGTACTACAGCGGTGACTGCATGGCCAGCGGATGAGGAGGAAAAGGAAACAGATATTATAAGGATAGATGGCCAGACAAGGAAGAACGCAGGTGCAGGACTCAACGACCTTTTGAATGTTAAGAAGATAGATTGCAGGCAAGCAAAGAGTGTCACCTTGATGCCGCTAGGCAATAGCACTATAACAGTCGACAAGGAATTTTGTGATTTTGTCAAACATAGGCTCAAAGGCTACCCGCTCAATGAGGGTGACGAAATTTCAGTGGTGATTTTGGGCAACCAGATGGACTTTAACGTTCAACGAGTAATACCGAAGGCCATTTGTAGAATTGAGCAGTCGACAAGACTCACTATAATGGCGGAGATCACAAGTGACAGAAAGCCCCGCGTCACATACGAAGAGATTGGTGGAATGAAAGATCAAATAAAAAGACTGCGAGAAATAGTCGAGCTCCCTATGCGCCATCCTGAGGTCTTTGCAAGGCTCGGGATAGAGCCTCATAGTGGCATCTTAATGTACGGATCTCCAGGTTGTGGCAAGACTCTCATAGCAAAGGCATTGGCCTCAGAATCCGAGGCCAACTTTTTCATAATAAATGGTCCAGAAATCATGAACAAATATTATGGCGAAACTGAGGCAAGGTTACGAGACATTTTCAAGGAGGCTCGTGAATCTGCCCCCAGCATAATATTTATCGACGAAATTGACGCTATTGCTCCAAAAAGAGAAGAAGCATTTGGTGATGTTGAAAAACGCGTGGTGGCCCAGCTGCTGGCATTGATGGATGGTATGTCCGAGCGTGGCCAAGTTATTGTACTCGGAGCCACCAATCGGTCGGAAAGCTTGGATCCAGCATTAAGGCGACCAGGCAGGTTTGACCGGGAAATCGAAATAGGTGTGCCAAATGTAGAGGGTAGGCTTGAGATACTTCAAATTCACACACGTGGTATGCCACTATCAGAAGATATTGACCTGCAAGAACTTGCGGCTAGACTTCACGGATACACAGGCGCAGACATTAAGGCATTGTGCAGAGAAGCTGCCATGAAAGCCCTAAGGCGATGCCTGCCTGAGATCGAACTAGAGGGCGAGAGGATCTCGTCGGAGATCCTTGAGAGCATGGTGATCACTGATCGCGACTTTAAGGAAGGTATGAAAGAAATCATCCCGACGGCAATGAGGGAATTTTACGTAGAAGCAGCAGGTGTCAAATGGGAGGATGTCGGAGGCTTGTATGAAGCAAAGAGGACTCTCCATGACAACCTCATAACGGGAATCAAAGAGCCCGACAAGTTTACCAGGATGGGCATTAGACCGTCAAGAGGAGCATTGCTCTATGGTCCTCCAGGCACAGGCAAGAGTCTCCTTGCTAAGGCATTAGCCACAGAAAGCAACGCCAACATTATCGTTGTGCGGGGACCTGAAGTGCTCAGCAAGTGGGTCGGTGAATCTGAGAAGGCGATACGGGAAATCTTTAGGAAAGCCAAGGCTTCATCCCCTTGCATAGTTGTATTTGATGAGCTCGATTCCCTTGCAAGGCCAAGAGGGCAAGAAGATGATGTATTAGGCAATGAGCGGGTTCTCAGTCAGATACTAACAGAAATGGATGATGCAGGAAGTGCTGGAGTGATAGTGGTTGGCATTACAAACAGGCCTGATCTAATCGACACTTCATTGTTGCGGCCAGGCAGACTAGACCAGATAGTCTATGTCGGACCCCCTGATGAGAAGGCAAGGCTTGAGATACTGAGGATAACCGCACGGCCTATGCCACTTGCAGCCGGGATAGGCTTGGAAGGCATAGCGCAGTCTACAAAAAACTTTAGCGGAGCAGACTTGGTTGCTCTTTGTAGAGAAGCTGGTGTCCTAGCTCTCCAGAATAGATCTGATGTCATCTCAAGTTCAAACTTTGCCAACGCGCTAAGACTTGTACGTCCATCAATAACAAATGACGTAGAGGACTGGTACGAATCGATGAAGAAAAATATTACATATGCCATGCCTAAGCCCATTGATAGGACCTTCTACGGTTAACCATAACGCGTCCGTATTATGAATAGGCTCCTATTAGTTTCGTTAGTTGTCTCTATCTTTCAATATATCCGTCTTTGAAGTTCGCGATCAAACCATAACAATAATTGCAGAAGTCGTGTTAACTTTGATATACCTGAAAAAAAGTTGTCAGGATGAGGAAAATAAGAAGTACTTCGTCTCGACGGCTTTTTTCTCTCTCCCTCTCAGAAATGAATCTTTCACGGTCAAAGAGTAGAGCTACTAGCCCAGATATCTAGCAACAACTCTATTTAGAAAATCCACTCTATCAAAAATAAGGTCAAGAGAAAGATTTGCCATCATATATTTTTCTTGAAGATAAAAACAAATGTTAAAACAAGAAACTGTCTCTCCGTTCGGCCTGCTAGACCGGTTGTTTGCTCATCTTTGATGGAAAGAGTATTTGATAAGACTGAAGAATTCTAGTAGCCATGATGGCTATTGTTACAATACTGAGCCTAGCGTTAGACGACTCTCTTGATATTCTTTAAGGTGTTTAGTGTTCTCGATACTGATTGCGATAGCCGAAATCCTTATCTATCTTAGTGCATATACTTTAATTTCGCAAGTTGTTAGTACCTTCAGGGATGAATAATAATAATAATGAAATATCCAATTCGAAACCTTCTCTATGAGAAGATACGCCAAGCAGGCACGATGACAGATACTGACCTTATGAACGCGCTCCAAAAGGAGGGTCTCGCTCTTGCAGATTCTGAGTTTAATAAGACCCTGATGGACCTCGAAATATACGGCCTTGTAAGGGTTTCCTGGGTAACTAAGGAGAAGCGCAGAATCGAGCTCATAACAGAGTCCGAGACTCATTCTAATTGGTAACAGGAAGGAAATGAGTCTAAAATGGTGCCATTAGTGGATAGTAAAATAAGGCATCAAGTGCTAACGCGATAAATATCACGACAAGATACGGTGCAGTGACCTTGTATGCTTTCCATGCAAATTCCGGGGTCGGGCTCTTTGTAAGCTTGTAGTGATAGGCTAGCATTAAGGAGCCCGAGACTGCCGCAACTGTGGTGTATAGCAAACCAAGTCCAAAAAATGCGAGGGCTAGTGAATATGGCAACAGGATTGCGGTATTGATCATGATATAGCTTGCTGTCCTCTGATTTCCAATGAGCACAGGTAGCATCGGAACATGTACGCTTGCATATTCCTCTCTTGCCTTTATTGCAAGGCACCAAAAGTGAGGAGGCGTCCACATGAAAACTAGCCATCCTACCAAAAAGCCTAATAGATCAATAGATCCGGTTGCCGTGGCCCAGCCTGCCATAGAAGCGGCGCTTCCAGCAAAACCACCAATGACGATATTTGAAGCGTTCCTACGCTTCAGCCAAGCCGTATATATTATGACATAAAAGAGGATGCCGATAGCAATCATTGCAGTGGCGACTGGATTAAGGGTAAAAAATGCTAAGACAATCGAGAGTATGCATAGTGTAAACCCATATGCAAATACACTTTTTGCGGGAAGCCTCCCGTCAGGTATCGGTCGCTTTGCAGTTCGCGGCATCATGCTATCAATATCTCTATCGAAATAGTGATTAAGAGCACTGCTTCCCATCGAAGCTAGAGCCCCTGCAAGAGTCAGAAAGCCTATCTGCCAAGCACTCACATCCCATGCGATAGCAGGAGTAGAATCAAACCTGCTAGCTGCCAAAAGTGAAGCAATAGCAGTTATTACAAGGACAACCACGATTCTTGGTTTTGAAACTTCTACGTAGTCACGTACAGTCACAGGCTTAACTCAATCGGACAGTTCCCCTCGCTCGCATTTAATTGATTCGTTCTCTCGTTGGTTAATATATGAAATGTTTTAAGTTGGCCACCTGTAGCTTGAAGAACCTAATCATCTTTCGCTTTAATAATGCATGTTCACCATCTGATAAGCCACACAAGCATTTCACATTCTGCTTGTCTATGGCGTGAGATTCAGCAAGCATATAGATCTTCGCTATCTTGTTGCGTGCCTGCTGGAAGTTATAATATTGACTGATCTGCTGAATGTTCTCAACTATATCTAGTAGAGTCACCGTGTTAAGCCAAGCATCCCACACCGTATCGCTCTCGCTTATGTCGAAAAGGTCTGCTAAAGGCACGCCTCTTTGGTGCACTTTATGCACTCTTAAGACCCGATATCAATAACAATAGATTTCTAGTTTGTTTTAATGCACTAGACAAAACGTCTAGGAAGGTTCATAGAAATTGTGATAGGGGTACTCGCTTTATTCCTGGACAACAGGGACTAAAACAGTGACAAATAGGCCATTGGATATGAGTGCATTTCTATGGTATAATCTAATCGTATAGAAATCTTCTCTTTTCAAGCTTCTTCTGCTACGAAATCTCAAATATCTGACTAATTGCTGAAGGTTGTAAAGTTAGCGTACGTCTTGCGAGCAGAAGAGATGTATTCAACCAACGATTTGAACTGCTATCTAAGTAGCGGAAGAAAGGATTAAGTATGCAAACAAATCCCAATAAGCGTACAACAACATGACTGACTGGGACCTTATGACACCCGGTATTGGTCTTACTTCAATAGGGATCGTTGGTGTCGGAATTTCTCTTTCAGGCATTGCCAAGACATTCCTCGATGGGATGCATGCCGTTACTCTTTTGACAATGTTCATCGGTATGATCTTCCTTGCGTCGGGCCTGTTCAAGGATGGATTTCCGACCTCAGGTAGAGCCAAATCTGCCACATTTGTCACGCTAGGCTTCTTAGTGACTTTTGGTTTTGCTGCTGCTGTGACAGTAAGCACGCAGGTTCCAAGCATTTATTCATACATCGGTCTCATGCTTATAATCTCGATTCCAGCTACAGTACTTGCAGTTGCCTCATACCGAGGGACTCAGTACCTTAAGGCCATGGCTGTTATATTTGTCGGTGCTGCCGTTGTAGGCGGCTTAACATTCTACGCGTTTGGGCTGGTGACTCCTAAGCCACCGGCTCCAGAAGAAGAACAGGCAGAAGAGGGGCCGGAATCGCCTCCTGCTGAGGAACCAGCAACTCCGCCTGCAAATACTATCAGCTCAACGATACTTCCCGGTGCTTCTGCACAGGGCAATCCCGACTACGACCCAGATCCTATTACAATAAAACTAGGTGATGGAGTCCAGTGGACAAACGAAGACAATGCACCACACACCGTGACCAGCAGTCAGCAAGGTGTATTTGACTCTGGGCTAATCAATGCGGGCGACGCGTGGTTGCTAAATTCCGCTGAAATTGCGCCCGCAACATATGAATATTTTTGCACACTTCACCCATTTATGGTCGCAACGCTTGTAGTTTCAGATGGGGCAGCCACACCCTCTGAGAGCTCAGAAAACGCCGCGACGACACAAGGCGCAGCGGTTAACAATCAGTCCAGCACGTCAGCCAACAACACTGCAGCAGCCAACATTACTACTACTGCAGCATCAGCTCCAAGCGCTTCTCCTGCAGGTGGCTCGGTAACTACAGTGTAAATAATAATTGGAGCATAATTTCATACGAATGAACAGTTTTACGAGCCGAATAATGTGGAGAGTACCATTAGCAAATTCCAAAACTTCAAGAACCATTAGCATGGTGACAAGGGTTAACGACGATACTGCGCCGCTTACAGTGACATCAGGGATTGTAGAAAACAATAGACCGACAATTGATGGAAGCTTTGTCTTGAGAATAATGAACCCGGGAGATAGCTTTCCATTTGTTTTTAACAAAGTTGGCAAATACACCTATTATTGCACGACTCACCCGAGGATGACCTGCAGGGTTACTTCAAATTAAATGAAAACTATCTTCCTTACTGTGGCACAGATTAGAAAGCTTGTAGGCGTCGCTAAAGATGCACTTCCAAATGAGTCCTGTGCTTTTCTCCTAGGTCGTAATGATAAGGTAGCCGAGATATTACCAATGCGAAATATTGATGAGTCACCTGTCACATTTAACATAGATCCTACAGAACTCATATACGCCTACAACCTTGCTGAGAGTAAAGGAATGGAAGTGATTGCAATTTTCCATTCACATCCCGCAAAGGCATGGCCGTCCAGTACCGATATAAGATTCATGGAGATAAATCCTGTCGTATGGGTGATTTATTCAACGACCGAGAGTCAGCTGAAGGCTTTTCTTTATGATGACCATGAGTTCATAAGAGAAATTGATATTGGAATTGCTGGTGCTAGGGCGTAAGCCTTTCAGTATCCCTTGGGTACAGGACAACCTCCCGTACATTCAGTTGCCCTGTAAGGACCATCATCAGCCTGTCGTAGCCAAGACCCCACCCAGAGTGTGGCGGCATGCCCCACTCAAAAGATTTGAGATGGTCTTCAAAGGCAGCGGGGTTGAGTCCCTGTTCTGCAAGCCTGGTCCGCAATTTTGCAGGCTCGTGCAAACGTCGTCCCCCTGATGCAAGCTCCAAGTAACTGTATTGGAGGTCAAAAGATTTTGAAAGCCTGAGATCTTCCTCCTTTGCATGTATATAAAAGGGCTTAAGTTTAAGAGGCCAATCCACGATGAAGTAAAACCCAGGATGCAAGTTCCCAAGTTTTCTAAGCGCCGAATCTGACAGATCGTCTCCAAATTCCAGCTTTTCGCCCTCCTTAGCAATTTCCTCCAGGCATTGCTCATAAGTCAATCTATCTATCTTTGCAACTGAGATTTCCTTTGCGCCAGCTGTATGAAGGTCAGGCTTATATCTTTCATAAAATTCGATAGTAACTTTTCTTATTACCTTTTCTAAAATATCCATAACATCTTCGTAGTCAAGGAATGCAGCTTCAATATCGACACTTGTAAATTCCGACAGGTGCCGTACGGTATGTGACTTTTCAGCACGAAAATATGGTCCAATCTCAAAAACCTTGTCAAGGCCAAGCATCAATTGCTCTTTGTACAATTGCGGACTTTGTGCAAGGTATGCCTTTCTGTTGCCAAAGTAAGTAAAACCGAAGAGGTTTGCTCCTCCTTCACTAGCGCTGCCAATTATTTTAGGAGTATTTACTTCGATGAAGCCCAGCGAGGAAAGTGTATCTCTTACAATCTTAAGTCCTGTTGAGCGCAGCCGGAAAATGGCTGCTATTCTTGGGTTCCTTAAATCAAGTGCACGTGCATCGAGCCGCTTATCAATGGCAGATTCTACTCGCCCAGTAGGGTCTATCGGTAGGGGGTGGAGTGCTTCTGTAAGCACCGTAAATTCACTTACCTTCACTTCAACAGGAAAGTCTCGCGCCTTGCTCTCTTGTACAATTCCTGTAGCGGTTACTGCACTCTGCCTAGGCGCTTGCATGGCAAATTGCAGATTGCCACCTGTCACGATGACTTGGCATAGACCTGTAACATCCCTTATTGTTACAAAAGCAAGTTTACCAATATCGCGGATGTCCTCTATCCATCCTCCTACACTCACCTGCTGGCCAATCAGGGTACCGTTAAGCTGGGATGCATAATGACTCCTTTTGATGTTTTTCAGGGCCATTTTGCTTAGATCCTCTTTTGACTATTGTTGAACTCCACTAACAATTCGATGTTCCTAATAGCCTTTGCAATCTTTTGAACTTTGTCTAAATTGACTCGGGCATTTTTGCCATCGTCTGCAATAATGACCTTTGTAAGCTTGTTGGCTTCCGGAAGCCAGAAGAAGTTTACTGACAACACCTTCAGTGGATGAAATAGGCTTTCAATGAATCGCCTGTCAGACGCCTCCGTTTCAACGAACCAGACCTTTTGTCCTATTTGTTTTTCAATCTTGCTGGCAAGCTCTTCGTTACCCCGCAGCACGCTTACATCAGAACCGCGGAACACAAGTACAAAGTCGCCATGGACTTTTGTCCCCCGGATAAGCGTAAATTTGTTGATTTCCTGATTGCTATCTGCCAAACCAATCAACTTTGTTGCAGCCTCAACGTCATCTTGCGTTATACTTCCTGACTTGAGTTTAGCTTCGCACTTTCTGCAAAGCACGCCAGACTTAGCATCAAAGGAGCAGATCGGGGTTTTCAATTATTATAAACTTACGATGATGTGTCTTTTGGGTTATATAACCCATTTGTGATCTCGCAGAATACATTGAATACCCTCTATAACGAACCATTGAAACAACCCCAGTAGAGGAGTAGATAAAGGACCTAATCGCGCAGGGAGATGTACAGGGTAGGGATATCGAGTACTGAAAGGTACTTGACAGAATCAAGATAGTAAGGATTAAAGGATAGAATCAAAGCCAAAGCTAAAGTTCATACAACAGATTATCTAATTGCTAGATGGATGCTGATGAGGAAGATCTTAGGAAGAGCCGTCTGATATAGAGACATATATGTGTGTGTACGTGTTTTTGGCTGGTTGTTTCCATAAGAAAGAGGCAGAACAGACGCACGACCATACACCTACACAAACACATCGCAGATGATGAAGATTATGAGATCCTGAGGCATCCACGCATCCACACATCCACGCACACCCTTTATTGTCATATTCTCCTCGACCTAACATTTACTATGTTGTCAAGGGCGTTGCCAATAAGGACAAACGCAAGTCCTGTTATTGTTATCATCAGACCTGGTGGCACTACCCACCACCAGAGACCTCGTGACATTGCCCCTGCAGAGTGGGCGTCATGCAGGATTTGGCCCCAAGTAGGGATTGATGGGTCGCCAAGGCCTAGAAAAGAAAGCGCCGCCTCACCTAGAATTGCACCTGGAACCGCAATCGCAATACTCGCAAATGTTAGTGGCAGTAGCTGTGGGATTATATGCTTGAAAATTATTTTTGTGTCTGATTGACCCATGAGTCTTGCTGCTTCGATGTACTGCAGGCTCTTTATCTGCAGCGCAAGACTTCTGCTTATCTTTGCCATTCCGACCCAGCCAAATATTACCAGAAATCCGGTTATCAAAAATATGCTACGTCCTACGGTTATTGACAAAATCACCAGAAGAGGAAGGGTGGGAAGCGAATAAAATACATCATTTATACGCATTAGACCTTCGTCGGTGCGGTTTCCCTTGTAGCCAGCGACAACACCGTATAGCAGGCCGATTGATATTGCTGCGACTGATACGGTAAGGCCAATAAAGAGCGCGACAGGTGCAGCCCATAGGAGGCCAATAGCCAAATCACGACGCAAGTCATCTGTACCCATTATACCATAAACCTTGCCGCCTAATATGACTCCAGAGTCGACAACAGTATCGTTTGGATTAAACAGATAGAACGTGTTGCGGATGACATATCTGCCTTTTAGCACTTTATTTTCTTCTGTGTTAGAAAAAATCATAACTTGTGGCCTAGTAGGATCTACTGCATACGCAAAGAGATTGCTATATCCGGTAAGGCTATCTGTAATAAGCCTATCTGTAGAGAAAATCCTAGCAGAGAATTGATTGCTCTCATCCTGAGAGGAAGGGAGAGATGCAAAATAAACCTGGAATTCATTACCATCTGGCCTAAGCACATCGATCTGAACTGCTGGTTGAATACTACCATATTTGGCAGAATACATAACCATAAAATCGCTTGGATAAGAATCGTAAT
>JALZEV010000159.1 GCA_030861865.1 Thermoproteota archaeon
ATATATTCGACATAGAAGTGAAGTTAAGGCTCTTTAGGTGATTAGAAAATAAAAATGTAAAAAGGGGAGATATTGTTGCTGGTCGTTTACGACTTTCTTAACCTTCTTCCCAGCCCTTGTCGAACACGCCATTCTTGTGCAGAGGGACTGGTTGTCCTGCGGTGTACTCCATTGGCCTCATCCAGAAGATAGCATGTGTTGGGCAAACGCCTAGACAAGCGCCATCTGAAATGCACCTTTCTGGATAAAAGACAAACGCCTTGCCTCTCTTCCAGCCTTCTACTGGTTTTACCCTGAGAACATCTGGACCGAGTGCAGTGCAAATCTCTACACAGAGTGCACAGCCAATGCACCTTTGCTCATCTATGTCCGGAATTATAGCAATTGGCATCTTTAATTCACTTAAAGTCAGTATCGTTCGAAACTATTTAAACCCTATGTATACTGCAAAACACTGTTATAATGTAAAACTTCTATGTACAGAATAAACTGATTGAATAACAAAGTATGAATGAAAATAAAGGAAAAAGGTGTTTTATTTTTTGGTCATTCTGAGCACGTCAACTTGGCCACTGTGTAGCCAATCCTTCAGCTCATCATGAGTTGGCTTGGCGTCATGCTTGCCTGCCAAATGAAGATGCAGAAGAACATAGTTAACTTGGTTGAGTAAGGGTTTGTTTGATTCGTCACCTTTGCGAGCTTTTTGCCTCAAGTCAGCCGGAACAGTGTTCCACCAGTCATCGAATTTTCGTGCCATACACCTCATACAGGGATCGAGGAAGTACTTTAATCTTTCATTTTCATCATGCAATCTTCAGATGGCCAAAGTGTCGAATCAGAAATGAAAAACCAGCAAGATATAATATATGACCAGATAGTTATTTTAGTAAAAAGGTATCATAGTTTGTAGTCGGTAGTGATTTGAGTATGGAAAAAGAGAAACGACGAGTTATTACAATTCAATACAAGAACAATATGCCATTAGTCTGTGTTGGCCTCATAGATGCAGGCAGTAATAAGAAAATTGTTGTAGATGCACATCTCGATTTTGCTTCATCAAAGACAATTATTCCCACATATATTGCGAACGAGATGAATCTGTCATTTGCCGGAAGCGATGAGACAGCAACGGGAGCAGGAATAATACATATCCCTTACTACGAGGTTTCAATAGAAATTTTCGGCAAAATCTATGACAGCATCCATGTTGGCTGCCTCGATCTGCCAGAGCGCACACCAGCTAAGGCACTGGTTGGTCGCGATATACTTGACAACTATAGAATATGCCTCGATGGAACAAAAAAAGAAATCAGAGTATGGTAAAAATCTTTCTTCTTATAATTGGCTTTTGAAGTCAATTTCAATATCACAACTTGACCGGATTACTCCGAGACGTCCAATGCAGCTTCCTTTAATTGCTCTTCAGAGGAATTTGACGAGATTCTTGATGGTTTCTTGGAATGTTATTATTATATTATATTACATTGCTTCGCCTTGATGGGATCTGTCGCGATTTTATTATTTCCCAGTATAGAAGGCCCAGAATTTTCTATTCTAATTTAGAAAGAATAAGCAAGTGGTGAGAGCTATAAAATAGCCTGTTTAATAATAGAGTGATAATGTTAAAAATAGCGCGTTAGCATAAATTGCCAGTTGCTAAAGGACAAGATTGCAATAGTCAGCGGTGCCAGCAGGGGCCTTGGCTTTGAGATCTCAAAACAATTGGCTAAAAGGGGTGCGACAGTCATTATGTGCTCAAGAAGTTTGGCAAGAGCAGAAAATTCCGCCAGCCGGATTGAAGGCAAGACATACCCTGAAAGACTGGACGTGACTAACGCCCAAGGCATATCAGAATTGATGTGCCATGTGGCAGAGAGGCACAAGCGTATTGATATACTGATCAATAATGCAGGTTATCCTTTTGATCGGATGATATGGAACAAAAGTTTCCATGAAGTCTCCGAAGAAGATCTAGAGAAAGTTATCGACGTAGATCTAAAAGGTACTTTTAGGCTCTCACAAGCCGCGATCCCCTTCATGATAAAAAATGTCAGAAGCGCCACAGGAGTAGGGGGAGTGATAATTAACATTGCCTCAACACCGGCAATTGCAGGCCACATGGCAGGTGCTCCCTATAGCATTGCAAAGTCCGGAGTAATTGCAATAACAAAGCACATTGCATTGGAGTATGGCGACAAGAATATTAGAGCATACACACTGGCGCTCGGCAACATCTCTACTGAAGCTACCTTTGCCTCAATGACTATGACTGAAAGGAAAAAGGCGGCAACAGAGAATTCGATGAAACGGTGGGGCGACCCAAGAGAGGTTGCCACAATAGCTGCAAGTGTGGCTAGCGAGGATTTTGCATTTGCCACTGGAAACACGATAGTTATAGACGGAGGTACAGTGATGCTATAATGTTTTTAGACAAAGGTAAAGACCAAGACTTAGAAAAGTTAGCAGAGCAGGAACAGAAGCTTCCGCCAGAAATAGAGGAAAAGAAGCGTAAAGGGACTCTCCGAACAGGCTACACGACTGGCACCACTGCAACGGCCGCCACAAAAGGAGCACTGTATGCACTTATTAACGGCAAGCCAATCGAAGAGGTGGCTGTATCATTGCCAAAGGGCAGAACGGCTACGCTTAAGATTGCATGGACAAAGAACGAAAGTAACGGTAAGGTCACTTGTGCAGCGATAAAGGACGGTGGCGATGATCCCGACGCTACGCATGGTGCGGAGATATGCTCGACCGTCTCCTTCAGCAAAAATGCAACTAATATCAACATCGATGGTGGTAAGGGAATAGGCAGAGTAACAAAGCCAGGCCTAGGTCTTGAAATTGGTAAGGCTGCTATAAATCCGACGCCCTTAAAGATGTTGGAGCAGGCAGTTCGTGAAGTTGCTGGACATCAGCTGGAAAATCAAGGTGTTGACATACTAATTTCTGTTCCAAATGGAGAAGAAATTGCCAAAAAGACAGATAATCCACGTCTTGGAATCTTAGGCGGTATCTCTATACTTGGCACCACCGGCCTGGTCCTTCCATACTCTACAGCATCATTTGCTGCTTCAATTAGGCAAGGCCTTGATGTTGCAACTGCTATGGGTGCTGATACCGTAATCCTTACCACAGGAGGAAGGAGTGAAGATTTTGCCAGAGAAATCTTCGAGCTACCAGACCACTGTTTTATCCAGATGGGTGACTTTGCCGGCTACTCAATAAAGCAATGTGCTAACAAGACAGTTATAAGACAGGTGATTATTGCCGGCTTTATTGGCAAGCTCACTAAAATGGCGATGGGTGTCAAACAGACTCATGTAGCTGGATCTCATATTGACATGGAATTCATGGCAAGGCTTGCGGCTGAATGTGAAGCTCCACAAAATGTCATCGAAGAAATCCGCAGTGCGAATACTGCAAGACATGTTTCAGAGATAATCAAGAAAAACAATATTGTGAGCTATTATGACCATCTATGCAGAAGGGTGTTTGAGCAGATGCATGACTACGCAAGGGGGCAGCTCCAAATCGAAGTTGTATTGTTTGAATTTGACGGCAAGGTAATCGGCAGGTATCCAAAAAAATGAGGATGATCATTTTGGTTTTTATGCTGCTCTTTGTGGATCCTGTAGAAGATTGGAGCAAAAGAAAATTGGTGGGCGTATACTAATTTCACTTTATGAGCTTGACTTGAGAGGCTTCTA
>JALZEV010000019.1 GCA_030861865.1 Thermoproteota archaeon
GCACTTAACACTGCAAGTATGCTTATAGCTACTGCAGTGTAGAACGCTATGGATTTGGGCTCCATTGAGATGGAAACCCATGATAAAGTATTTATAGAATGGGTAATGCCATACCCTGACTTTTTGCCAGTAATTTTGAATATATTTCTAGGACAGATCTCTGAATGTTCCTCTATATGATATTACAGTGTAAAGATCCTATGTATTTGAAGAAGGTGAAGGTGCCTGATATAAAGGAAAATTGACAAAATATTCGAATCTTTAACAGTATGGCAGTTATCATTGTGCTAGGGATTTGTCGTTCGGAAGTAGAGAAAACCCATGGCCAATAATGTTAGCGTTTCAAAAAGTACTTCTAATCGTGATAGAATTGATATTATTACATCTATTCTTGATTCCGCAAACGGTGGGGCAACTAGGAGAAGAATCTTACTCGTATCCGGTCTTTCTAGTAATCAATTCAAAAGGTATCTTTCTCTGTTGATAGAGAATGATTATATCAGGATGGAAATTCAAGAGAGGAGTAAAGGAACTGCAATCTATAGAACTACCGGCAAAGGAATTGCTTTATTGCGTGTATACCAACGCATCAGGGATCTGTTATCCCCCGATACTGCAACTAACAATTGGTTCATTGACTATAGATCCAGCATTCCTATGTGGAACAACATGCAGAAAAAGTGAGAAGATCAAAGCGATAAAAAAGAAAGAATAAGAATTTGAGAGAGTTTGAGATAAAGGAATTAGAGAAGTGCAGTTACATCTCTATCAAAAAAATGCGAATATATCTTTTGACTCTATTTCTTAGAAGTGCTAGAAATTGAACAAAAATCATCTGTCTATTTTTAGACACCTGCCAAACCCCGTCATTCACTCAAGACTTGAGGTCATCGATAACCTCTGTGACCATACAAAAAATTTTCTGCTCAAGAAAAGTGGCCCCCGTAAAATTTAAGTTATGATCTATATACAAGGATAAAATCATCATAATACCTCTTTGTTTGTCATCTCTAATTTCATCTCTTAGCCACTTATGCGTATAAAAGGCATCCTTAATTTTATGGAAGAAATATCGTAGGAATGGAAATACCCATTTCATATATCCCGCTAAAGGCATAGTTTTTTCGGGAGCATGCAACGGCTGGCCAGGCATAGGGCCCCTATGCTTGCGGTAATATTGGCAGTATTAGTTGCATTATCATCCACATTAATGATGCTAATTACTATGGGGCAACAAGAAGAAACACCGGTACCCCAAGGAGTAAACTTGCAGCAGGAAGTAAACTTGCAGGATGATAATCAATTAATTGCAAGCACAGATGCTAAAGGTAGTGCTCATTTTGGACTAGGCATTATGAATCCTATAGAGCATAGGATGATCTCCCTTACAAATGGCAAAGATAACAAGGCTAATGCTACGTTTACCACAGCTACTGCAAATAGTATTACAAATAACAAGGCTAATGCTACGTTTACCACAGCTACTGCAAATAGTATTACAAATAGCAACGACGACAACAATGACAAGAAAGCTAATGGTAATGCTAATAATCGTGATACGCGCAGAATGGAAGAAAATAAGAAGAATGATGAGGTTACTGTCGAGGGTAAGCCAAATAATTTTGTAAATTCTAAAAATAATCCGACAACTATTGCGTCTTGCGGTCAGGTAGTAACTAAAGATGTTGTATTGTTAAAAGATATCGAATGTCCCGGAGTTGGGATGATTGTGGGCGCAGATGGAATAACTATAAACCTCAATAATCATAGATTATCTTTGGCTAATAATACGGACATGTCGAGCATTCCAAAAGTAGAAGAGATCGGAATACTGGTTCCAGGTCAAGAGAATATTACAATTAGCGGACCTGGTATTATCACGGGTTTTGATAAGGCGATTGAATTTGCAGGGAGTGAAAAAGGTTATGTGTTGGATCTTAAATTAGCAGATAACAATATAGGCCTATCATTAAAAGCCTCTGATAAAATTACAATCTATAGAAGCTTTGTTGAAGGAAATACAATTGGCATAGCATCCCAATCAAGTAAGGACGCTTTGATCGTGAGTAATCATATTGCACAAAATACTAATGAAGGAATTGTGCTTATGGCTTCTAATAATTTTGTAGTAGGTACTAACAATTTAATTGGAAATGGCAATATCGGAATGTTCTTAGATGTAAGTAGCTTCAATAATACAATATCCTCTAACAATATCCTCAATCATGCTGTTGATGTTAGTAATGCGGATGGAATACCAATTCACATATCGATGAACGAATACCTTCACAATAGTTGTGGCAAAGCCCTTCCTGACGGAATATGCTAGAGAAAATTCAATAACTAGATATTATATGCCTTTTATAGCATGAGCACCTGCTTGTTATATTGATCCGCTTTTTAAAACAGTAGCCTTTTATGCTAAATATTTTTCATTTGTAGAGCCTATATTGTGTCATTATCTGAGTCCTTAGCGTGGCCAGAATAAAAGTTGAAAAAGGAAGGACTGCCTAAATGAGAGGCTTTCGTCATATCTCTTCATCTAACTCTTGGAAGGCGCCGGCCTTGGATATCTCATGGAGGCGCATGGCGACCATCCTTCTGTATTCTTTCATATTAAGTATACCTTTTTCATCTAGCATCTCTAAAAGGGTAGTAAGTCTTGCACTTAGCTCCTCAATTTCGTTCAGCTCTTTGCCGGTTATCTTTTTTGGCTCTACAACGTCGTCACCCTCAGCACCATGCTCTCGGTGGCGACCATCTCTCTTCTTTGGCATACGCGGCCAGATATATGAGCCTCAAATATTTAATTGTCAATAAGCAACAGGAACCTGCTAGTTTTAATGTTATGTTATTAGTTAATGTTATATCCTCTTGTCATGTAAACCTTTGATTTGGGATTAACCGCAACGTAGAAATGATGTTACCTCCTTTTTAGCGCCTACATGGTGCAAAGAAGACCTAGCTGTTCTCAAGTTCAAACACTCATGTACTGCATTTATAAGATCAAATTTTGGATATAGTTTTACGCCTTGCTTTCTATTACTCAACTGGTTCTAGCACCCATTCGCAACACTACTACCATCACTACCAGTTACCAGCATATGCCAATGTTGCTTGCCCTGCCAACAAGAGCCATGTTGCAGGTACATGTAAAAAACTCCTACCTACACCTTCTCAAGTTCGCTTGGAGAAGACAATACACTCCTAATTCAAAGAGATAGGCACTATGACTATTCTCTTAAATGTTATATCTTTGCATTATTTTTTATAGCGTATAGCGTGTCAGCTGATCCTGCAGTCAGGGAGCTAGAGTGGTATCTACGTGACCACCTATTTAGACAATCAAACGCTGGCAAGACCTCATTTAGAAGAGAATCCCTGCCACACGAAATGGTGGCCCTTTATCTACGATACAGAAACTCCGATCCTGACCAGTTATCAAACACTATGACCTCTGTGATTGAAATCCTAACTGAAAGAAAGGTTGTAAGGCGGGATAGCAATGAGCTGAATCTGCTAGGCAGGATGACACGGCTGAGATGCACAAAATGTTTCTATGTCAATTACCTAACAGAGATTGAGCCTAGGGTGTGCCTCCGGTGCCAGCACAGTGAGCTGCACAACTTTCCAAATAAGAAAGCGGCATAAACATCCCGACCTCCCTAATAGCTATCTTTTGCTGTAGACCGAACTTGGGTATCTGAATAATAAGTGTATATGTCGCAACAAAGAAATAATTGAATTTAAATGCTGTTTAGGACGTTTTGGTTTATAGTTCTTCCCCCTAGGCATTTGCCTTTGATTATAGAAGAATCTCTTTAGATTTTTTGATTCACTCATGTAGGACTAAGGTCTGATGGTCTAGAAAGCTTGATATGAACTTCAGCAAGGCCCTCTAAATGTAGTGCAGCTGCAAAGCAGGAAAAAGTGGACAGTCAACGGCACGTCGAGAATTCAGCCAGCCCAAGAGACTTTGAAGAAGGTAATGCCCATATCAAAAAAGATAGGTGTCACAAGACTTGCCGATATTACTGACATGGATGTCCTACGTATCCCAAATTATTCTGCGGTAGTGCCTGGCACTGAGGACTATATCTGGGTCTACAGCGGTAAGGGCCCAACAAAGGACCACGCAATGGCAAGCGCACTAATGGAAAGTATTGAACGCTACTCTTCCCTACCATCAGGCTGGCGGGGCAAATTTGTCAGGTCAAGCTATTCTGAGCTGTCTCGGAGCTACAACTTGTTGCATCCTGATAAGATAGTAGAGCCAGTAAGGTTTCTGTATCGCACCGACATGATAATGGACTGGCTGCCTGGCTATGACCTCGTGAATGACGAGGAAATAATGGTGCCTGCATCCCTCGCATTGTTTCGATACACTCCGCCTCCACCGGCTGTCAATCCGTTTGCATACTTTCATACAAATGGACTTGCATCCGGCAATGTAATGGAAGAGGCAGTCTGTCATGCCCTATGTGAGGTAATAGAGCGAGATGCAATGAGCCTGGCAGACCTACGGGCAAGTGCTATCCCGTTCCACATCTTGCGCACAATTGTACATTCCCTAAATGCTGCGGCATTTTCAGTGCCCCCTATTTTAGCTGACAGATATGTAGATGACCCAAGCATATTTCCTGATGTCAACATTTCAGAAATCGACTTTGGGCCTGTCAAGAACTTAGTCAAAAAGTTCAAACAGGCAGGCATTTCGCTTATGGTAAAGAATATTACCTCCGATATTGGCATTCCGACATTTAATGCAAGCAGCGTAGAGTGGATCAGTCACGACTACGGCTACCTTGCAGAGGGACATGGGACACATCCTGATGCGAGGATTGCCCTCCTCCGCGCAATCACAGAAGTATCACAAACAAGGGCCGCAAATATTCAGGGCGCAAGAGATGATCTGCGGAAGATCAAGTATAGCGATGAGAACACCGATGATAAACGAGCTTGGCAGTTTATGCCCTCAACAAAAAAGATCAAATTCACAGAAGTACCGACATTCTTTAACGAAGATATTCTCGACGATATCAATTTGATCCTCTTACGCCTAAAAAGTGTAGAATTAAATCAGGTAATAATCGTTAACCTAACAAATCCAGATATTGGAATTCCAGTGGTCAGGGCAATAGTGCCAGGCCTTGAGACCTTCAAGATAACAAAGTCAGTTATGGGCGTACGAGCAAGGGCGTGTTTTAAGCAATGGGCAAGCCGATAATATTTCTAGGGCCATCGCTGAGCCATGAAAAGGCAAGGAAAATCTTTGACGCAGACTATAGGCCACCTGCAAGAAAAGGAGACTTTTTGCGGTTGGCTGCAGATTTTGCTGCAGTAGAGATGACGGTTGGATTTATCGATGGTGTGTTCCTGCAGGACTATCCCCCAACTCCGATTGAGGTGTACCACCTGGCAAGAAAGAATGGTGTGCTATTAGTCGGTGCAGCAAGCCTAGGGGCATTGAGGGCAGTCGAGCTTGAAAAGTTTGGCATGGTCGGAATTGGCAAGATATTTCAACTCTACAAGACAGGCAAGCTTGACGCAGATGATGAAGTGGCAGTCACATTTGCCTCGGAGGAGGGTGACTATCAGCTACAATCTGAGGCCATGATAGACATACGGTATAACCTCTACCTTGCATACAAAAAAGAAGTCATAAGCGAAAAGGCAAAAAATGTGCTTGTCAAACTGGCAAAAGAGATTTACTTCCCCCACCGAAAATATACTTACATTCTAGAGGAAGCAAAGAATAGGTATCCTGTGTTTGAAAGTGAGATCAACTCTTTTGGCAGCTATATTAGGTCAAATAGAAAGAGCCTCAAGGAAATGGATGCAATAAGACTTGTAAAATACCTTAAGGAGCGCTACGACTCTACTAATACTATTTCGATGCGATAGCTACATTTATCTGATTGACGAGGTTTGATATGCTGACAGGCTTTCTGATAAACGCCTTGACATCTATTGTGGGAAACATCTTTCTGAACTCTTCGTAATAGATCTGAAACGCAGTCAGGAAGCAGACTTTAACATCTGTATCCCTTTTCTTCAACTGTCTGTACAGGTCAAAGCCGTTTATCCTAGGCATTCGTATATCAATTATCATAAGGTCATAATACATGGGTTGGAAGCTCACAAGGGCGGCCTGCGGATCGTTGAAGGTATCGACTGTGAAGCCATGACGCTCAAGGCTCTTCTTAAGGACATTCGTAATGTCAGGTTCATCATCCACTACAGCTATCCTTTTCATGGACACATAAAATTTTTGGAGGCACTATTTTAATTCAGTGGTTCCCTTTTTTTATCCAACAGATATATTCTTAAACTGTCTCCTCTTTGCTGTAAAGGATAGTGAAGATCTATACCAAGACAGGCGACAAGGGTGAAACTAGGCTTATCGGTGGTAAGCATGTAAACAAGGCTGATCCGCGCATAACTGCTTATGGGGAAGTTGACGAGCTCAATTCTAATATCGGTCTTGCAATTTCCTTTCTGCGCTCAAGACAGGATCTACTTTCAGATGTAGTAGATGTCTTGGAGCAAGTGCAGAATGACCTTTTTGTTCTCGGCTCAGATCTTGCCGACCCTTCCTGGCCCCCGACCAATAACGAGACGCCGCGCACTAGCGAAAAAATGGCGTCTGCGCTAGAGCCAATCATCGACAGGATTGAGTCGGAGCTTGAATCGATCGCATTTTTTATCCTGCCTGGCGGAAGCATAGAAGCATCACTTTTGCATCTTAGTAGAGGGGTCGCACGCCGAGCAGAGAGAGCTGTCGTATCGCTCTCAAAGAGCCAGCCACTAAACCCTGCAATAATAGTCTACCTTAACAGGCTATCTGATCTTCTCTTTGTGATAGCTCGACTCGCCAACAAGAGGTTGGGCATACGAGACCTCCCTTGGAGAAAGTAATTTATCACTATTCTGACAGCAATTGCAATAAAAGATTAACATTAAAATACCTAAGGCTTAACTGCCAAGTTATAGCCTGTGGGCCAAATCTATAATGTATTGATAATATTGGCCATCACTTTGTTGATGGCAGTGACGACAACAGTGCTTGCATATTTTGTCGACCTATTGCCGGCCGTGGTTGGTGACAATGTGGAGCTGATACCATCTAATAATGCCTCAATTAGCGGTAATGAGGCAGCTCACGACAATTAGCTTTAAAGTTAGGTATCTCGTTCTCATGCATTAAGCATGGCCCATGAAAAGGATAGTGTTAGTTGCCCCTACTGCGCATCAAAGTTTGGCAGCAAAGAAGAGCTTTCAAAGCATATAGACAGGATACACCATGGCTCAGGCCTTCTTGAAGGCGACTCGAGAAAATGGTAGTAGCAGATGACCTGTCTCTTTTTTTTCATTCTGTTTTGGAGCTTAAATGTATCAAACGCGCCGGCTGGGTCTCAAAGGTCCAAGTTGAAGACGCAGAGTCCGTTGCAGATCATACATTTTCAATGGCCACCATGGCGATGCTTTTGTCAGACATGCTAGGCTTTGATACGCACAAAGTGATCAAGATGGTTCTCATGCATGATCTTGCAGAGTCAATAGTGGGTGACTATATGCCCGGCGATGTTGTTGCTCAGCAAAAATTAGCCAAAGAGAAAAAGGCAATGAAATACATCTTGTCTGGTCTTCCCAAAGAGATAAGAGATGAGTATGAAAAGATCTGGCTTGAGTATCTGCATAATAGGACCGAAATTGCGAGATTTGTCCACAGGATAGATAAGCTGGAGATGGCGCTGCAGGCTAATCAGTATGCAAAGCAGGGATACGCAGACAAATTGCTGGCTCCTTTCTTTGAATCTGCAGAGACAGCCCTTGGTGATGCAGGCGACATTGTAAGCGAAATCCTAAAATCTTTAAGGCCGGCATTGGCCAAGAAATAGTGCATGCAGTATTTCATGGCACTCAAGATAGGGGAAAAACGTGTAAAAGCTGCACGAGAGTTGTTGACACGCTATACAGGTCATGCCATGCCTGCCCTTGCCCTCAAAGACAATAAAAACAATATCTGGGAGCCTGTAGGAGAAGAGATACTTTACGCCGTGGTTAAGGAGGACGCTGGCTACATGATTGCCTTTTGTGACAGCAAGGGCAATGCAAAATCAATTGCACAGTGGTTTTCAGAAGATTTAAAGAATGAGATTATCGCGAAGATTAAGGCGGAGCAAAATATGCAGGAATACTTTGGGAAGCTATCTCTTCCTATCTAGTCCAGTCCATCAGGCCAATTTTTGCTGTTGTCTCTATCTATGATCAGATTAACACTCTCTAAGGGGCAAATCAGGAAGAGTGCCGATCAATAGTAGTAAAAGTAACTTACCCACATGCAGCCAGACCGATGATGAATATTGTGATCCGATCGCAAGAAACGCAATTGATTGCAGAATTATTATAGCCTATCTATCTTGCGTTTTTAGAAAAGAATACGCAAACCTATCATGGATAGTTAGGTTAGGTTAGATTTGCTCTATTCTATGATATATATATATATATAAGCACAATAATGCTGGCTGCTATTATGATCATAATCATTGAAGTGCGATTATTACTATTTCACTGACACAATAGATCATCAGTCGAATAATAATAGTAATAAACGCTGTGACAATACTACCCATATAGATATGGCTTTTATACCGAAATAAGCTTATGAGCATAACCTTGGCAGACAGGTTTGAGCAGGAAATAGAGACAAGGGGACATCTTATCGATTCGATGATACTGACAAGAATATTTGATGCTATCATGGATCTTCGAGGCGACTTTCAGGTGCTCGAGTTCACCGTAGGTAAGAGAAAGAGCGATCCAAGTTACGCCAGGCTGCTTGTAAAGGGGAAAAGTAAGGAACACCTTGAAAGCATACTTGAACAGGTATACAGAGAAGGCGCTCAACCTGTGTCCGTGCAGGAGGTGAAACTAGAGCCTGCTCCAAAAGATATGGTGATGCCTGACGACTTTTATAGCACCACAAATAATAGAACACAAGTTTACTATGGCAACCAATGGATAGATGTCCATAGTATGATGATGGACAAGTGCATTGCGGTAGACATTCAGCGCAAGACAGCTGAGTGTAAGATGGTGCGCGACATTGTCAAAGGTGACATGATAGTTATAGGTGAGCAGGGCATCAAAATAATCCCCCAGGAGCGCCCCCGCGAAGGCATTGACATTTTCCAGTTCATGAGCAGCGCAAGTTCTAGCGAGCGCCCCACACAGCACATTGCACGAAAAGTTGCAAGTGATATTTACCGTACAAAGAAGGAAGGCGGTAAGATAATTGTAGTGTCAGGGCCTGTGCTCGTACACTCTGGTGCAGTTGAAGCACTCGCGTCGTTAATCAGGATGGGATACATTGACGGCCTTCTTACAGGCAACGCGCTAGCAGTGCATGATGTTGAAAATGTGTTGCTTGGTACTTCGCTTGGCATGCGTGTGAACGACGGGACACTTGCAGTTAGAGGACATCGCAACCATATGCAAGCCATCAACGAGGTTTTCAAAGCTGGAGGACTTAAGGCACTAGTTGAAAAAAGAATCCTGAAAAGTGGAGTAATATATGAATGCATAAAGAACCATGTGCCCTTTGTACTTGCAGGCTCTATACGTGACGACGGTCCCCTACCTGACGTAATCACAGACGTTGTTGAGGCACAACGTAAGTACAAGGAAGTAATTAAGGGAGCCAAACTGGTGCTGATGTTATCCACGATGCTGCATTCTATCGCAGTAGGAAATATGCTATCTGCCTCAGTCAAGGTAGTGGCAGTCGATATTAGTCAGCCTGTAGTGACTAAGCTCATCGATAGAGGAACTGCTCAGGCAATTGGTATTGTAACAGACGTGGGAGCATTCCTACCTATAGTTGTGGAGCACATAAAGGATATTGCTGCAGCCGAAGAAAAAAAGTAACAACTAAAAAAGTAACATGCAAAACGAAATAATATTGTTGTATAGTAGACAAGCCTAATTACAAAAGAACTTAACGCCTGAGCAGTACTAAGTATGCTGGAATAAGGATACTGAACCACGTTTTAGGCAAGTACCACAACTGCAAGGACAATGGCATCTACAAGTGTGTCTGCTGTGGCAATAACCTATTTACCTACGACACCAAATTCGATTCTATAACCACCTGGCCCAGCTTGGACTACGATAAATTAAGCAGTGTGAAAGAAGAGATAGATAGGAGCTACAGTATGATAAGAACTGTGTATTAGGTGTGATGTCCATTTAGGGCATCGATTTAACGATCGAGCCAGCCGCCTGCGCTACTGTGCATTCTCTGTCTCTTTCACTAGAAAAGGAAAAGAGAGAAAGAAGAAGAATGCAATTGATTGAATGAATGAATAGGAGATACAAACCTTTTGAAAGTATCGTACAACAGCTGTGCTGTAGCTAGTCGAAGAATACATGTGGCATTAAGACTAAATGTGTGTGCCTTCTTCCTCCTCCTCCTCTTTGCAGAACGCAAGAAAGCGCTATAACGGTCATCAAGAACTCTCTAGTAGAGATTCAATCGACAATTCATTATTACTAGAGTGTCTGTGCAGTAGCGGAGTATGCCCCATCCAATTCTGTCAATAAGCCTAGCATTGATGCTTTTATTTGTATTAGGAGATAATTTTGCAGTTGCCCAAGAAGCCGAGATTACAGGGCTAAGGCCCTCTGTAAACGACACTCGCCTTACAGTTGAGCAAGTTGCTGGCGGACTAATATCTCCAACCACAATGGCTTTTTTAGATGAAGACACCATACTGGTGCTTGAAAAAGACAATGGCAGAGTAAGGGTGATCGAAGACGGAGAGCTTCAGCCGGAGCCACTCCTTGATGTCGCAGTTGCAAATGACGGCGAAAGAGGAATGCTGGGCACTGCTGTTTCAAAGGAAAATGATACAACTACCTACGTCTTTTTGTATTTCACTGAATCTGGCGGGGGAGCTGACGGTGATGATACACAGGGAGTGCCCCCTGCAGGCAATCGCCTGTACAGGTATGAGCTGCAGGGAAACCAACTTGTGAATCCACTGCTCTTGCTTGACCTGCCCGCTCTCCCAGGACCACACTACAATGGCGGACCCGTACTTATTGGTCCAGACAACAATGTCTATGTCATCATAGGCGATGTCGGAGGTCATACCACCATGGTGCAGAATTTTGAAAACAGTCAGGAGGCAGATGGGACAAGTGGGATACTGAGGGTCGGTAAAAATGGAGAGATTCCTGAGCCTATCATCGGAACTGGCGCCTTTGCCAAATACTACTTTGCATACGGGATGCGTAGCAGCTATGGCATGGACTTTGATCCCATGACAAGCGTACTGTGGGACACTGAGAACGGCGCACCTTTTGTAGATGAGATCAACTTGGTCAATGCCGGCTTTAACAGCGGCTGGAAACTAGTGCAAGGAATGGTGCCACCAGACTACAACCTGACAGACCTTGTAATGTTTAACGAAGAGAGTCACTACAGCAATCCCGAGTTTACATGGACAGAACCAATTAACCCAACAGCCCTCGAATTCCTCGATTCAAGTGCACTCGGGCAACAGTATGAGAACGATATGTTTGTAGGTGACACCAGCAGTGGTACAATCTATCGCTTTGAGCTGAATGAAAACAGATCTGCATTTGTTCTTGAAGGAGCGCTCGACGACTCAGTAGCAAATACTCCTGAAGAAGCAGAGGATACTATCTTTGGTACAGGCTTTGGAGGCATAACTGACATGAAGACAGGCCCTGATGGCTACCTGTACATCCTGTCGTTTGTAGATGGCACACTATTCCGAGTCATTCCTGCTGCCGATGCACTACGGCCGAATGCAGTAGTAGCAGGAGGTACTGCTGACCTGACTATAAGAGCAGCGGATCTCTCAGGTGATACAATAACAGGAGTGTATATTGTCATTCGAGCAACTAACGGAACCACTCTAATGGAGGGACATGCTCCGCTGACATTTACTGGAACTGTTGGTTCTACATACACTGTTACAGTACCTGTTCTGGGCAACATGG